>CAZEOY010000359.1:2445-4582 GCA_964513835.1 uncultured Syntrophobacteraceae bacterium | reverse complement strand
ATGGTAGCTTTGCAAGCTTCGGGGCTTGAAAGAAATAGCTTGTAAAGCCCATACTGGAGCAGACCTTGCTCCTGGGTCTTGAGCTGCCCCCCACCTCTCTTCTGGGCTTCTTCTTTCGACAGGCGTCGCAGATCGGCAAGGAGCCTGTAGACGACCTCCTCCTTGGGGCCTGCATCCGCCGTCGTTTGGGGCCGGGGAATGACGATTCGCTCAGCCAGCATGTCCCCGGCTTCCTGGCGGATGTCTTCCTTGAACCGCATCAGGAAGAAACCGCGAATGTCCTCGGCGCTGTATTCGCGAAAACTGGGATCGGGGATGGCGGAAGGGTCCAAGAGGGATATGAGGCGCCCGAAAGTCTCCTTTTTCCCGTTGTGGGGTGTGGCTGTGGTGAGCAGCATGCTCTCCGTCCGGCGGGAGAGGAGACGGGCGAGACGGTTGCTCTGGTGGCGCTCCGGCACGCTGGCTCCCGCGACATTGTGCGCTTCGTCGATGACCACGACGTCCCAGTGGGTATCCTTGAGAAAGTGCTCGTAACGGGCAACGTTCTTCAACGTGTCGATGCTGATGATGACGCGGTGGTACACCTCAAAGGGATTCTTGTTGGCGGGGATGCGCAGGCGGAGTTTCGCGATTCCCGCTGAGTCAAGCCGGACCAGGGGGATGGCAAACCGGTTCCAGAGCTCCGCCTGAAATTGGGTGAGCATGGATTTCTTGGCGAGCACCAGGATGCGGTTGGCCCGGCCGCGCCTCAGCAGCTCCGTGAGGATCATGCCGACCTGGATGGTCTTTCCGAGGCCCACCGCATCTGCAAGCAGCAAACGCGGGCGCAACTGGAGGAGGGCTCGCCGGACGGTCTCTTCCTGGAACTGCATGGGCTTGAAGGCGCCCATGCCGGCAAGATCCGGCTCGATTCCGGTGGCAGGCATCTGGCGAAGCTGAGCTTCCAGGAACAATTTGGAGAGCCTGTACCCGTTGGATGAGTCCTGGACCAACCGGGTGCTCCGAGGGTCCACAGGATCAAGGGTGTCCAACTGGGTGAGAAAGATCCTCTCGTGCCCACGCACCAGATCATCAACGCCAACACAGTGAACGGCGAAATGATCGTCTGCCTGGATCGGATCGACGCGGGTCACAAGCCATTCGGCGCTGCGACACAACACCCTGATGCCGGGTGTCAGGGGCTCCTTCTTTGGTGCCATCTCAGTTCCCGTGGATCATCATGAGGTAAGGGATTGGATGTCTCCGGCCATATTGCATAACAACAGGCCATCAGGCGACATAATCCTCCGCAAGCTTTTCCAGAAATCTCTTCTGAGCTTTAGGATCTGAAAAGACATTGGAGCAGATCCTGAGCCACGGGATGTTCCACCTGAGTCACTCCACGATGCTGCCCGTGCCTGAGGTGGTGACCCACTATATCCGCTATTTCAGTATATTCACCCCAATGGATGAAGCGAAGGTAGGCATCATCCACCGGTATTTCGAAGAGCATTCGCGGGACGGCTTTTTCGAAAGCGTGACCCGTTTGAAGCTTGCAGCGGTGTGTTGGAAGGTGCCGAGGGTTGTCGACGGCCCGTGAGAATCACTTTGAAGCATGTGCCGTCGAGGTTGGTTTCACCATGACGAGGGCCGGCTTGTCCTCTATTCGCGGACAGCATGATCCAATGCTTCCTCGACCCACTGATTCAGGCTCTTCCCTGATGCCCTGGCCGCAGCGACCACATCGGCATGCAGTTCTTCAGGTATGCGCACGTTGAATTTGCCGGAGAACCTCCTGAATGGCTCAACACGGTCTTCCCTGCACATGTCGAGAAAGACCCTGAGGGAAATGGATCCCTCCCGCTTGAGCCCCTCCACATCCGTTGCATAGAAATCGGCGCTCCCGTTCAGACCGAGGAATTCACCCCTGAACATGCCGATATCTGGATCATAGGTGATGACAGCTTTCACACCGTCAATGACAATAATATTTCTCATGGCTTGACTCCGTTTGTTTCGAGCCATTTCCTGATGCTTTCAACCGCTCCCCTGTCCGTATCGGGGGATGGGTGTGGACGATGAAATACCCGCCTTTCACCGAACAACCGGACTCCAACGCGGGAACCTTCCCGCTCGCTGATCTCGGCACCCAGTTCTC
>CAZEOY010000359.1:0-2435 GCA_964513835.1 uncultured Syntrophobacteraceae bacterium | reverse complement strand
GAGGGCAGGCAGCGAGAGAAATCCTCAGGAACATCGGCACCCAGTTCTCGAAAAAGGGACAGGATTTCATCCCAACGGATACTCGCGGGAACAGGCCTTGAAAAGATCAGTTCGAGCGTACGCTTGTGTTTGCGCTTCATGAATAAATGGTACTGAAACCTAGTACCAATGTCAAGAACCAGCAATGTCGAGATCACCTTTCCGGGTGGCCTTTTTTATTGAAGCGAACGATGCCTCTTACCCTGGAAGACTGCTCATCTTCCATCGTTTAAAGCTCGTCCGCGGAAGGGCGACGGTTTTTGGGTTGTAACGCCGCATCCCTACGGAGGAGAAGGAGTCGAGCATGGCGCCTATGGTGGGCACGGCAAGCTGTCGGGTATGGAAACCCGACTCGCCAACCTGTCGTTACCTGAACATGTTGACGAGCTCCAAGGCTCGGACGGGCGGACACCAGTGATATTGCGCCGTTTCTTGTCTTATTGCGCGGGCAAGGTCCTGAGGTACGGCATCACGCTGGTGGTCATCCTCTCCATGAATTTCGTCATGCCCAAGATCATGCCCGGCGACCCCAAGATCAACCTTCTTGAAGATGTGACCGGAAGATTGCCGGATGATAAAGATGCGATGCTCGCCGTGATCGACCCCTATCTGGCGCTGCCCGCGGAGGAGTGACTCCTGTTTCGCCTTGGATGCCGGGGGGGGCTTTGAGGTCGCTCGATGATTTGAATGACCCCCTGATGCTGCGACGACTGGAATACGCGATGCGCGACCTCGCGTCCTCGACGGGCGGGGACATCGAAAAGCTCATAACGGAGCTCGGAGATCAGTATATTTGAGCCGCTTGTGGGAATGTGGTTTTTTCCTAATAAAATCGCTTAATGAGTGCACCACATCCGAAGCCCTTGGCAAGGCGTTCTGTATAGAGTAATATTCTTACTATTAAGAATATTACTCGAAAGGAGAACACCTGTGCGTGTCACATCAAAGGGACAGGTAACCATACCACAGCGCATTCGGGAAAAACTTGGAATTGCACCGAACAGCGAGGTGGATTTTGTGGAAGACGGTGACCGTGTTTACCTCCTGAAGAAGAGCGGCAACCGTTTGGAGAAGAGATTTAGAGCGCTTCGAGGTATTGCTACGGTCAAAATGACAACTGATGAAATCTTGGCGATGACGAGAGGCACGGAATGAGAGGCATCCTCGTTGATTCCAACGTATTACTCGATATTTTTGAGGATGATCCCGTATGGGCACAATGGTCTGAGGAAATGCTCGAACGGTACAGTGCAACACATGTCCTCTGCATTAGCCCGATCATTTATGCTGAGGTCTCGGTAGGATTCGAGCGCATTGAAGAGTTGGAAGCAGCGATCATCGACGCTGGTGTTCGGATTCTTCAAATCCCCAAGGAAGCGCTCTTTCTAGCCGCCAAAGTGTTCGTCGAGTATCGGAGGCGAAAAGGAATCAAGCTTGCACCTCTCCCTGATTTCTTTATCGGAGCCCATGCCGCTATAGAAAAGCTCGAACTGCTTACCCGAGACATAGGAAGGTACAAATCATACTTTCCGACAGTCAGGCTCGTTTCCCCGAAAAACCTCCAGTAGGGGGTAACCCCAACAACAGACACTACCAGGGATCATTTGCAGGGAAGCATTCAAAAAACCGTCGTTTTCCAGACACTCGTCTCTTCCCCTTGTGTCTCACCCCACAGCGTGACAAAAACTCTGTTCAAACAACAAGGTACAACAAAATAGAGAGCGGTTGACTTTTTGAACAGGGGAAAGAAATGCTTGTGGGTTACGCTGCGTGTCCACCCAAGATCAGAATCTTGACTTACAAAAAGACGCTCTTGTTCGAGCCGGATGCGAGAAGATAGTTGAGGACCGGCTAAGAGACTATCTTAAAACCCTCCGATACCGTCACCCCGGCGAAAGCCAGGGTCCAGTGAACCGCATAGAACCTGGATTCCGGCCTTCGTCTGAATGACGATCGATGGCAGTCTTGTGGTTTTGAGATAGTCACTCTAAGCCGGTCCGGCGTTGATCTTCAAGCAAAGAAACACCAACAGTTCCATAACGTGGAACCAAAGCAGATTGAGTAAGGGATTCTCCTGCTCGAGTGAGCACCAGAACGATGTCTAAGCAAGAGCGACCAGTTTTGGGACGCTTATTTACAAATGATCCCTGGTAGTGTCGTTGTTGGGGTTACCCCAAGTCACTGGGTTTACTCTCTTGGGTCTGCCGAAGGCCGGATTTAGAGCCATGATTGAAATCATCGACTTTTTCGGTTTGAGTGTCCTGATTGTTACCGCCAAGTGTCGCTGACGTCGTCAGGGGCCGATGCCTGGCAGTCCATCCAGCGGCAAGGTGAGGAGGCTCGGAATGTGTCAACGATTTTGAGACACCGGGTTCAAGAAATTAGTGACAACCCTA
>CAZEOY010000358.1:4157-4584 GCA_964513835.1 uncultured Syntrophobacteraceae bacterium | reverse complement strand
AGCTCATGCCCCCGAGGAGGCCGATTGTCTTCATCATTTGCTCCAGGTTGATTGTGGTTGGCGGGTTGATCGCCGGCCAGAGCATGAAAATCCATGTCGATTGAAAGATGTCAGCCAGCGGCCGATTCACCCAAGCCATTTTCTGCGGGACCGGGGTGGAATGCAACCCCCCTTTCGCCCCCCTTTCGCCAGGTCGGCCATTCTAACCGTTGGACCCCACCATCCGCCGCACGGATCACGCGACACATTCCCATCAACCGTCCCTCTGATGCAGTCTGTCTTATTCAGGTCAGAAATGTCATAATAAATTGTGCCTGTCACTGGAGGAAACCCCATGCTGCTCGACCAGTTTGAGATTCTGAGAAAGATCGAACCCCCGCAGGGCCTGACTGCTGTCGAACTTTTCTCTGCCGTCGAGCATCTCGTG
>CAZEOY010000358.1:456-4147 GCA_964513835.1 uncultured Syntrophobacteraceae bacterium | reverse complement strand
AGTTATTGGTGCAGAAGATTGAGGAATCCTGGAATGAAGTGAATCTGTGCAGGGTCCACACTGAAGGAATTCTGTTCATCGAGGAGATCCTCATCCCCACCCTGGGCGAGATCAACGACGCCAAGAGCATGATGGAATCCCTCGTCGCATGGAACCTCGGCATGACTCGGCAAGCATATTTCAGCATCATGGGCTGCCTGAGCAATGCTCTCGCGGGAATCAAACCATGCATCGAGGTTCTTTCGAACTGGGAAAATATGGGTGCTGCGGAGGATTGTGAGGCTGACAGCACAGGCGGCTGGTGTAAACTTGAGCGCTTAGAATGAAGAAAAGGGCACATCCTCTCCTTCTCCCCCCTTCCATATCGGAGAGCTGTACGTGATTGCGCGAAGTCTTCGGCGAACATTCAGAAGGAAAGTTCTCGGTGGGAGTTCACATCAATAGAACGGTTTTGTCTTGGTATTACACTTCTTCTACTTCTGAACAAGGACCTGACCGGGGACGGGGTCGGTGTGTGCAAGGACGAGACCGAGCAGGATAACCGTACGTCCGAATGGTTTCATAGCCCCTAAGGTTCGACACCCATCCAATCCTCCGACAGCACAGACATTTTTGAGATCTCGCCGTACTGCCGGAGGATCCGTGAAGGGAGGAATTGCAAACGCCCGTGTCCATTCCGAACAGGGGAACTTGAGTCTGCCTCAATCAACCGTTAACCGGCCCAAATTTAGCCAGCTTTGCCTGCAGCCCCGGACTGAGCTGCCCCATTTGGATGACAAGCTCTGCATTGTAAACGCCGGAAACGGGATCCATACCGGGACCCTGCTGCACGGGGTTCTTGAATATCTGAGTGGTCCCGATCCCGTACGATCGCGACGTCAACGCGGGCGAGGACGACCCGTCCGCGAGAGGGGTGGTGCTGGCCGCCACATCGACGTCGTATGTGAAAATCGAAATATTATTGTCGGTGTTGAGGGCGATCTCGAAACGACGGAACTGCTGAGGGAAGTCCCTCAGTGACGGGGTTTCCACTTCCCAAAATCCATATTCATATTCGGGACTGGCGGGGTCGGTGGTGACCGGCTGCGGCGTAATGGTGTTGCGGTGCACGTGTCCGGCAATCCAGAGCACCAGGTTGTTGTAAGTGTGGAGCGATTGGAGCAGCGTCGCCTGGGGTGGATCGGAAGTCTGTGCCCAGATGTTCTTCCAGTTGGGGTTGGGCGGAAGGGGCCCCTGCGACGGCATTGGCTCCTGCTTGTAAGGGTTCAGGGGAATATGGGCGCAGATGATCATGAGCTCATCCGCGTCCTGACCGGCCTGAAGCTCCTTTTGGAGCCAGGCCCAGCGTTTTGGGTCGAGGGCGCCCATTGCGCCGTGGTTGACCTTGTCGGTGTCGTCGAGAACGATCACCTTGATCGGGACATCTTCCAGCGGATGGAATGAATAGCAGGCAGACCCCTTTGCGACATTGCTTCGCGTGAATCCGTGGCCTGCCGGTTCCGAAGTCGTCTTGAAGAATTGGGCCATCCATTGTTTCATGTTGAGCGAGCGGCGACGTGAATCGGCAATCACCTTCGGGGGCTTGGTGAAGTTCTCCGCAGGCCCCGCACCTATCAGTTCCCCATACTCCGTTGAGCCGTCGATAACTCCCATGTAGTAACCGCGACTGTTCAAGATGGTATCGAAATCGGGCGGCATGGTGATGATCGGGCCGGTGTTCAGGATGTTTGATCCGACAAGGGTCTTGCGGATGGTGCTGCTCACCTCGGCGGAGCCCAGCCAGAACTGATCGTGGTTGCCGATGGCCTGATACCATTTGATCGATTTGTCCAGGCCGGCCGCCTGGAACGGTTTCTGATAATCGATGTTCGTGCCCCCCTTATAGCCGGAGCTGGGATAAATCATCTTGCCGTCGAGGACATCGATATACCACCTCAACTCGTTGTACTGGGTGTTGTCGGTCGCGTCGCCGAGAGCGATGCCGAAGTCGAACGGGGCTGTCTTGTGCACGGCATTGATTGTCTGAACGGCGGCATCGAGAACCTGGGTGGTATAGAGGATGACTCCTGAATAGGCCGAGGAATTACCTGTGGGATAATTGGGCGGAGTGCCGTTCGGTCCCGTCGTCGGTTCCGGGTAATTATAAGCCACATAGGGACACCGGGCCGGGCTTTCCTTGTCGCTGATATGCACGTCGCTTATTGTAAAAAAAGACAGAAGCTTCACGGCCTCCGCCGGATCGGTCACCGGTTGATCTCCCACCGTTCCAGTCGCCATATCCGGGCTGCGGTAAGAAAAGCCGGTCGGATCTAGGGTCCACTGCCCGTAACCGTTCGGCGCGTATTGAGACAGATCACCCGGCCTAAGTATTTGAGCCGGATATGGGGCCGCCGGGGTTGTAGGGGCGACGGTCTGTTGAAGTGTAGTGTAGACCTCCGTATCGACCGGATACGAGGGCACGATGATGTCGGGGGGCCTTCGGGCGGCAAGCGCCTTTTGCAGGGACCCGAGAGGTGACAGCTCCATCCCCACAATGGCAGCCGAACCAACGCAATACTTCAAAAAATCTCTTCTTTTCAAATCCACTGTCTATACTCCTAAAAATGATGTTTTGGGTTAGCCCGCATGAGACGACTTCTTGCCCGGAGGACCACGGAAAATCATTTCACGGATACATTGCATTTCTATTTGCGAATCGGGATTACCGAGATTTTTGATAAGACTCCGTTCCTTAGAGAGCATCGAAAAGTGCCGAGGCTGGCTCTTTCATCCGCGGCCAATTCGTTATTTCCCCAAGTCAGGACCTGTACTGTTGCAGGTGATTGGACCAGTGAATATGTCAGGATAAACCTCGTTCCGGGGATTCTGAACGTACTTCGGATCGATTCCGGCCCGGAGAAGCTTTTGAAAGGTGCCGAAGCTGACATCCAGATCCGCAGCCGATTCGCTGCCTCCCGGAATCAGAAGCTGCATTGTGGCAGGTGGCTGCCCCAGCGTGAGAGGCGTCAACTCGCGGAGCTGTTCGAAGGTCTGGGCGGTGTAGAATGCGCGGACAAGATACCGTTTGGCCTTCTTCCTCTGTCGAAGCTCAAAAACGAGCGCTCCGCCGGGAGCGCAGAAATCCGGTTGGTATCCGGGCAACTGCCAATGCAGCTTCAACAGCCCGGCCAAACCCGCGACGTAAGCATCAGAGCTGATAACGGCTACGATCTTTGACCTGCTGTCACCGAATGCACCGGGGAGATCACGACCCGAGACAGCCTGCTGAAGGGTTCGGAGTATGTGTGAGGCCGCGTTGGAGCTTTGCACTTTGTTGAGATAGGGCGATCGCATCTGAATCTCAAAGAGGAGACTCACAAGTCGGGTCTGCTGGGAGAGTTGATCCCACGTCAGTCGGTTCCAGCCCGTCACCAGACCATCGGCATACTCCATGACGAATGGATCTGCTGCATCAATGACCGATTGCAGCCCTCCAACATTGATGACGCCTCCAGTGTATAGCGGCAATGACTCAGGGTTGCCAGGCGTTACCGTAGCAGCGGTGAGGGTAATCTCTTCAGAAGTCGGGTCAGTCTTGTCCAGTGGTGCAGGCTGGTAGTTAAACAGGACATTACGAATGAGTGAATACTCGCCGCTATAGGCAGATGCCAACGATGAGCCGTTGCTGAAGATGCCTTGGACTTCATTTTGA
>CAZEOY010000358.1:0-446 GCA_964513835.1 uncultured Syntrophobacteraceae bacterium | reverse complement strand
GAGCGCGATAGGGGTCAACCTGTACAACGCCTGCCAATATGGGATCAAAGACAGGGTCTGGAGTCTTGATTGGGAAGGAGTGCACGGACTCGGCTGCGCCCGGAATCAACGAGCCCTGAAGTGCGACAGCTGTCTCGTAGGAGCGTTCGACGGAGTTCGAGCGAAAATATGAGTGCGCTGCGTCAATCTCATCGTTACCCGTCAGAAGTCCCTGGTTGAGCAGATAGTCGCGATAGTAGGCGCCAAGCAAGGCCTCTGCCTGCTTTCCACGCGGGGTCAGACAACCCTTCGCGACACCGAAGTCGGGGTAAGGGTCGACTGCATACGTCTCCAGTACTGATGGATCTGTTACGGACGAACGTATGCTGTGGCGGCCAAAAATGATGATCTGTCTCAAAGTTGTGTCGTCACTTGCACTCCTGATCGTCTGCGCAAGGGGCGGACTG
>CAZEOY010000357.1:2417-4589 GCA_964513835.1 uncultured Syntrophobacteraceae bacterium | reverse complement strand
CAGACTGATCAGGGAAAAACTGGATCCCGGCTAGAAGACTGCCGGGATGACGTTTGAGGATTCGACTCTCCGCTTCCTCATGACTCATCCTTCCCCCCCGCAGTTCCTCGTCTCTCAGTCCCCCAGTTCCTCGTCTCTCAGTCCATGGCTCTCCTCGTCCCCGTGTCCTCCTGTCCCAATCTCTCCGTCTCTTCCGACCCCCCAATCCCGGCCTCTCCCTCCCCAGTCAAACGACGCGGCCAGTTTTTAATGTAAAGATCGCGCTGCGGGAAGGGAATCTCGATGCCGTGCTCCTTGAAGGCGTCGAAAATGGCGGTATTCAGTTCATGGGTTGCGGGGATCCGGTCTTCCGGCGCCCTCACGTGGACCATGATGTTGAAGTCCAGCGAGCTTTCTCCGTAGGCCGAAAACGCGATATTCGGAGGGGGGTCGGCCATCACCCGGGGGTTCTCCCGGCACAGATCCCTCAGGATCTGGGTCACCTGGCGCACATCGGAGCCGTAGGATACCCCCACCTGGAGGGCGATCCGCGTGATGCCGCGCCCGTAGTGCGTCCAGTTGAGGATCTTGCCGCTGGTGAGGTCGGAATTGGGGATGATGAGGACGGATTTGTCAAAGGTCTGAAACAAGGTGGCTCGAATGCGGATTTCTTTCACCTCGCCCCACTGCCCGTCGATGACGAGAAGGTCGCCCACCTTGATGGGCCGCTCGATGAGCAGGATGAGACCGCTGAAGAAATTACTCACCATGTTCTGCAGGCCAAGGCCCACCCCGACGCCCACGGCTCCCATAACCAGCGCCAGGTTGGCGAGGGGGAATCCCAGGATGTCCAGGGCCAGCAGTCCGGCGAGCGTGAGCAGAAGATAGCGGAGGATGGTCGAGATGGTGTACTGGATCCCGATGTCCCAGCCGGTTCGAGGGAAAACCCGGGCGTCCAGCAATTGTCCCAGGAGCCTCGAGAACCAGATTCCCAGGTAGATCGCCAGGACCGCCAGCACGAGATTCATGGGAGTGAGATGGACGGAGCCCAGGGGGATTTCCCATTTCAGCCATTGAAGCGCCCCCAGAAGCCTGGATGGCTCGATCCCCCAGGCGGCGAAGATGCTGAAGGCCAGGACCGCCGTCAGCGCCACCTGCAACAGCCGCTGAAGCTGCTCGCACAGTCGGCCCAGGATTTCGGAACGGTCGGGAAACTTCCGCCCGAGCCAGCCTTGCTCGTAATGCAGCAGGAAATGAATGGTCAGCCTTCCCATCAGGGTCGCCATCCCCCAAAGCAGGATCAGGCACAGCGAGACCGTCATGGCCCTCATGGCATAGGTGGCCAGTCCTTGTAATCCCACAAGTTCAACGTGAACGTCCAGGACCAGGAACGCCATCAGCATTCCCCGGAACTGGCGAGCCCGGCGGATCCAGCGCTGCCAGCCGCAATCCGCGGGGCTCAGCTGCTCCACCATGGGGTCCAGGCGGTCCGGGCGGAGCAGCCGGATGAGCCCCATGATCCAGCCCGCCTCAATCACGTATCGCAGCAGTTGAACCACCGTCCCGGGAAACGCCAACCGGTGGATCACGAGGAGCGCCAGGATTCCGAAGGCCGAGTAGACCAGCAGGACCCGCAGGTTCCGCCGGTAGAAAGTTGCAGTCTCCTTCTGCAGGGGCAGCAAGGACTCCTCCCCCCTGGCCCCGAAGAGGGAGCGATTCATGCGCAGAAAAAGGCTGAGCAAAATCAGAATACCCAAAGAGTCGAGGATGATGAGGCCCGGCCTGGTATGGGTCCATTCCAGGGCCCGCAGGGCCATAAACACCCAAAGGGCCAGCAGGATGGGCACGATTCTGGACACCAGGTACCGGCTGAAGCGGAAAAGCACCTTGAACCCCATGGAGCGGGCTTCCGACTCCCGATGCACAAACCAGGGACTCAACCATCCCTTGAGCTTCGGTCCTCCCCACAGGAGCAGCAGGAGGATGCACAGCAGACCGATCACAAAGCCCGGTCTCCGGGACACGAACTTCTGAATGGTCCCCGATTCCAGGGTCTTGATCGCCCAGCTCATCACGCGCTCGGGAATCGAAAGCACACTGCGCCAGGACTGAGCGATCTCCAGGCCCAGGGTGAGCGCATTGCCGAGGTTGAGCCGGTTCGAATAGATGTACTGGATGCGGCCGAGCTCTCCG
>CAZEOY010000357.1:0-2407 GCA_964513835.1 uncultured Syntrophobacteraceae bacterium | reverse complement strand
GCTTGAGCAGCTCGGCATTCCAGGAATCTGTCAACTGCGCCAGCTGAGGAGTGATAGCGTCGAGGAGGCCGCTTTGCCCGCCGAACAGCTCCTGCTTGTTGTTGAGCATCTCCAGCAGCCGATCGAGGGCTCGATCATGAGAGAGCACCCGCCGCTGATAGGCGTCGAAGGTCTCGTCCAGTGAGTCGTTCCAGACCTCCGCCATGCGGCTCGCCTTCAGCCTTTCGACCTCCTTCCGGAGCTGCTGAAAGGATGCCTCGCTCTTCTCCCGCACCTTGTGGAGCTCTTCCAGCTCGGCGGCGTTTCTCCCCATCAGGACGCTGAGCTCCCTCCTGCGGTTGGCGAAATGGCCAGCGAAGGCATGGACATCCTGAAGAGGAGGCTCCTCCAAAGCCAGCACGGCTTTCACAAGGGACGTCTCGAGCTCGAGCTCTTCCGTCGACTTCCGGACCTGCACCAGCTCCTGGGAAGCTTCAACCGTCCGGGCTCTCAGCGCAACGACCCGCTTTTCGATCTCGTCCCGGGACGCATCCATGGCCCGTTTGAGGTCGCCGGAGGCGGGAACTGCAGCCGGTTTGGCTGCGGCCTTCGGGGCGGTCTCCGGAGGGGCCTCCCTCACTTGAGCGAGAGCCGGAATGCCGTGGAGGACCAGCAGGAGACCCACCAGAAAGAGGTGATGCCACTTCGGAAATCCAGTTTTCATCCAGAAACCTTCTACCCCATTCGACTCAGCATCCGGTTGACCCCATCCAGGTCAAAGCTCTCGGGATCGAATGAGCCCCCCGCCCAATCCATCATCTCCTCGTGCTCGGGGTGCTTCGCATCTCCCACGATCTCGAGAAAGTCCGCGTAGCCCCAGACGCCGCCCACGTCCTCAGGAGGACAGGCTCGCTTGCCTTTGACACAATTCGGGTACTTCTTCCCGGCCTCCCTGGGAAGGATCTTCTCTACCAGAATCTCGTGGACCCAGTCATCACCGAAATCATACTGGTAGATGAATTTAGCCTTTTCAGAGAAGCGGAACCGGTCAAGGGTGAACTGACTCTCATCCTCGACCTCCATGCCCCATTCGTCATCCGGCATTCCGTATTCCTGCCCGCCGATCGTGAACGCGTGCAGATGCCCACCTTCCCAGCCCATGGCTGCCTGAATCACTGCGTGCAGCTCGTAGAGCGTGAAATCACCGGGTACCTCAACTCTTCTCCAGATTGGAGGCTTGACTCCCTTCAGCGTGATCTTCAACTGATGAATACGGTCGGATGCTCTTCCTTTCTTCTTCGCCGGCATAGGCGCTCTCCTCCTTATTGGTCCCTGAACGTCCCGGGCTGACCAGAAACCAGAAACTGGCACAGGCGGGCCCAAATGACTGCCCAGATCAGCAACCTCGGGAGCAGCCGGTCAAAAAACTGCGCCCGACGGTACCAGCAGGCTGTCCGAAAACTGTCATTTCGAGCGACAGCGAGAAATCTCGTTCATCGCAACGCCACGAGTTTATGAGATTTCTCTCTCCGCTACGCTCCGTTCGAAATGACATGAACGTGTTCTCGGACAGCCTCCTGGAAACTACCCCCCACAAATTCCACGGCACGGCTCTCGGCCCAGTATGAGCGGGAGTTTCCGGATGCGACGAAGCCCACGTGCCCTCCCGACGGCGGCGTCTCGAGAAAGAGGAAGGAGTGATCCACCGCCTCCCGGTATGGGTAACAGGGCTCTGCCAGGAAAGGATCGTCCCTGGCGTTCACGAGCAGCGTGGGGACGCGGATGGCAGTCAGGAGGGGCTTGCTGCTGGCGCGGGTCCAGTAGTCTTCAGCGCTTTCGAAGCCACAGAGGGGCGCCGTGTAGCGGTCGTCGAATTCCTTGAATGTTCGCATTCGACGGTAGCCTCGATCATCGATCCGGCCCGGGAAGAGCTCCATCTTTGCGCGGATCTTGCCGTGCAGCATGCGCAGAAAACGTTGCATGTAGAGAGCATTGGACCGTCTTCCCATCTGCCGTGCGGCCGACTCCAGGTCGCACGGCACCGAAAAAGCAGCTGCAGCCCCGATGGTCGGCTCCACCCGATCGCCCAGCTCACCCAGGTACTTGAGCACGATATTTCCCCCCATGCTGAAGCCCACGAGCGCAATCCTGCGATACCGGTCATTTGAAATGATGTGGTCGACCACTGCCGCCAGATCGTCACTGGCGCCGCTGTGGTAGGATCGAAGCCTCCGGTTGGGCTCGCCGCTGCAGCCCCGGAAATTCCAGGCCACGGCGTCCCAGCCGGCCTGGTTGAACGCCTTGACCATGCCCAGAACGTAGGGCCGCCGGGAACTGCCCTCGAGGCCATGGGCCACCGCCACAACTCGGTCCGATTCCACCCGGGAGTAATCCAGGTCCAGGAAATCACCGTCGGGGGTGACGATGC
>CAZEOY010000356.1:0-4607 GCA_964513835.1 uncultured Syntrophobacteraceae bacterium | reverse complement strand
CACTATGGCTATGTCCTGGAAACGGGTGAAGTGATGCTCCAAGGGACGGGGGAATCCCTGCTTCAGGATGAGCGCGTGCGGGAGGCCTATCTCGGGGATTGACATTTCACATTTCAATCCTCGCTGATCCACAGGCTTCTTCGACACGCCCTTGAGGTGCCCGTCGAGCGTCCAAAACAGACCCAACAGCGGCCGCTGCCGTGGGAGCACATTGGCGAGATTTACCCCTCACGCCAGCTGTTTACTCCTGGAACTGCCGTGAATATTCTCGATGCTTGTCGCTTCTTCATTGAGCCGTTCGATGAGCGCATCGATGTCGGTATCCGTCTCCATTTCAGAGATTTCAATGGCGCCGGCGGAGTCCCAGCTGACATCAGTGATTCCTGGATGAAGCATCTCAAGCTCCTGGAGAACTGCTCTCTGGCGTTTGAAGCTTTTGAGGAGACGTCGACTGTTATTCATCAAATCCTTGTGTTGAATGGCCTGCCGAATGGCGACGGTCAATTCAATCTCGCTGCAGGGCTTGATCAGAAAGCGATAAATGTGCCCATCGTTGATGGCCCGAAGCGCGGTCTCCAGATCAGCGTGCCCGGTTAGCATGATGCGCATGGTGTTGGGATACTGATCGCAGACCAAGCCCAGGAGTTCGGATCCGCGCATCCCCGGCATCATTTCATCCGAGACAACCACGTCAATGTGCTCCCGGGCCATGATGTCCAAGGCCTCACGGGCCGATGTTGCGCTCAGAAAACGGTACGGCGCTCTCCGCAAGGCCCGCTTCAGCGCGTCTGTCACGGACATTTCGTCATCAACCAGAAGGATTGTGTGCTGCATCATCTGGGCCTTCAATGTGAAAGTTGGTTCCATAAGGTTGGAAGGAGCTCAGGGTCGCTCTCGACTGAAGAGATCTTTGGCCGCGGAGGATCTCATGTCAACCGCCCCCCCCCCGCGTGGAGTTTCTTCTCCATAAACCGGGAGTCGGTCCATGGTCTCGGATGAGCTGTGATGGGCTCCAATCAGGCCTGGCTTTCGTGTGCAATCCTTTCCTGTTTCACTATCTGCCAGGGCACGAACACCTTCAACGGCTCTTTGATTCCCGAATTGCGGGCGAAATTCTTGAGCCTTTCGATGAGAAGGGGGCTGACTTCGTGACCTCGCGTAACCAGCAGCCGTCCCTTGAGAGTCGTCACGTCATCGGCGAAGATCATGTGCTCCCTGAGGTCTTTCAACGGCATGCTTTGGACTACATATTTGGCCTCCATGCCCAGGGCACGCTCCAGGGCGTCCAGGGCGGCCGGATCGTAGCAGCCTTGCCGCTTCCTCAGTTGCCTCAATGCATTGCCCTTGAGCACTCCGTTGGATTCGAGGGCATCGAAATCCAGAACGACCTTCAAGATGCGGGCGCCCAGCGGTATCTGCCGCTCTGCACCTTCTTCCTCGGGAAACCCGGAGCCGTCGTAATTCCTGGACTGATGGAGGATGGTCTCGGCAATGCCCTCCATGCGTGGAATGTGAGAAAGCAGCCCGGCAGCGATCTTCGGGTGGGATGAGAAGATTTTGACCTCTTCCTCCGCCAGTTCCCGGTTCTGGTGAATCTTGCTCAAGACCTGCTCGGGCAGAGCGACACAACCGATCTGAGAGAGCATGGCGGCTGTCTCGATCTTCCACAGATCCGAGACACCCATTTGGGCAGCCACATCACACGCATAGCGCTTGATCCTGGACGATCGTCCGAAAGCCTCGGGATTCACCATGGACAGGAGGTCGGTCAGCACCTTGATGCTCCCCCGCAGAGTTTTTTCCAGAAGCTCCCTTTCTGCGGTCACCAGACGATACTGCTCAAGTCCCTGTCGCAATACGTTTGCCAGCGTTTCGGTTTCACAAGGCTTCCTGAGAAACCGAAAGACATTCCCCTCATTGACCGCCTGGATAGCGCTCTCCACGTCGGCATTGCCGGTGAGGATCATTCGTACGCTGTCGGGGTAAACCCCCCTGACCCTGGAGAGAAACTGGATGCCATCCATTCCCGGCATGCGCAGATCGGACATGATGACGGCAAAAGGGCCCTTCTCCATCAAGACCGCCAGGCCATTTTGGGGTCCAAGAGCCGTTTCCACTGCGAATTTTCGCCGCAACTGCCGCTTCAGAGAATCCAGCAGATTCTGTTCATCGTCCACGAGCAGAATTCTGTCGTTCATCTCAATTCGTTGCCTCCTGTTGTTCCCTTAACGCTTCCATCCACACGGGCAGCCGCTGGTCCAGGCCCAGAGCGGACAGAAAATCGGAATCCAGCCCCCCGGGGGGGCCTTCCGTTTCCTTTGGCACCGAGCTCCAGTTGTCGAGCGCATCGGCCACGTGGACGGCCACCAGGGGCTCGAAACAGGTCGTTGGATGGTCAGCCGGCTGGTGGTGAAAAGCAATGGCTTCGACGATGGCATCGGGCAGGCCCCACAGGCCAAGGAGATAAGCCCCCACCTCGGCGTGAGTTGCATTCAAAACCGCTCTTTCGGCGTCGTGAAGCGAGATCTGCTCCTTCTGACTCAGCTCGAGGATTTCACGATAGGTCTCGGGCATGTTGTCGGCTATGACCAGTTTACCCACATCATGCAAAAGGGCGCTCATGAAGGTGTCATCCGTCGATTCGCGCTCCAGACCCTCCAGCGCGGCAATCCGCTTCGCCAAAGCACTGGTGTGCATGCTGTGGGTCATAAGACTTCCCATGTCGAGGACTTCCATCTTGGCTGCGTCAAACTGCTCGAAGAGTCCAAATGTGAGGACCAGAGACTTGACCGTATCCAGGCCCAGGAAGACCACCGCCTTTTTGACATCCGGGAAGCGACGGCGCATCCCAAAAAACGCCGAGTTGACCAATTGCAGGATCTTTGCCGTCATCGCAAGATCCTCTGCAATGATATGTCCAACTCGATCAATGGAACAATCGGACCGTTGGAGCTCTTCCATGACCTCATTGTAGAGCGAGGGCAGGCAAGGAAGCGATTCGAGCCTCGAGACGGTGGCCTTCAAACCCTCCTGGTTCAGAATATCTCGGAGTGCGCATGCGCGGCTGATGATTCCCTTGATCGTTTCGGCTTCACAGGGCTTCGATATGTACTGATGGGCCGGACGAACGGTCCGCATGATCATCTCCCGTTCGGCATGGCCCGAGAGAATGATCCGGACCGAATCGGGATAAGTATCCTTGACGATCGTCAGCAGTTCGGCCCCGTCCATCTCAGGCATGCGCATGTCGGAAACGATCACGTCGTAGCTCTTTTCCGCCATGAGCCTCAAGGCTGCGGGACCGCTCGTGGCAAACGACATGTCCCACTCGCTCCGCATGCTTCGAAGCATGCGCCCCAGGCCTTCGAGGATCTTGATCTCATCGTCGACGAAGAGGATCTTCCTTTTCATATGGCTCCCCTTTGCTCAGTGGTGCGCTCAAGAGGAAGCTGAATTCTGAAGGTGGTGCCGACCCCATCCTCGGTTTTGAAGGTCAGGGAACCCTTGTGCTTTTCGATCACGACACGATGGGCGATAGCAAGTCCCTGCCCCGTTCCGCGCCCGACCTCCTTGGTGGTGAAGAAGGGGTCGAAGATCCGGTGCTGAATAGGCTGCGGTATTCCACCCCCCGTATCGGAAATGCACACTTCGACGGAGCCGTTTCGCTGAGCCGAACTGACGCGAATGAGACCCTTTCCGTTGCTTTCCCCGTTTTGCTTCTCGCCTATGGCATGAGCCGCGTTGATGATGATGTTGAGAAACACCTGATTGAGCTCACCGGGAAAACACGGCACCAGCGGAAGGTCCTCGGCAAAGTCCGTTTCCAGATCCGCCACATATTTCCACTCGTTTCTGGCAACCGTAATGGTGCTCTCCAGCGCTCGGTTGATGTCCACCGACATCTTTTCATCCCCACCCGGATGCGAAAACTCTTTCATGGACCGCACGATCCTGGTGACCCTATCAATGCCCTCCAGGGATTGTTCGATGGCTCTCGGGATTTCCTCTTCCAGATAAGGCAAATCGGCATCTTCGAGCCGACGCTCTATTTGGCGGATCAGATCCATATCCGGAGCTTCCTTTTTGACCGCAGCCAGAAGGTCTTCAAGATGCTTCACGATTTCGAGAAGATCGCCGAAGGCGTCCTTGAGAAATCTCGTGTTGTCCCCAACGTACTGTGTGGGAGTATTGATCTCATGCGCGATGCCTGCTGCCAGCTGTCCGATGGATTCCAGCTTCTGCGCCTGTCGCAGCTCCTTTTCCAGCTTGAAGCGTTCGGTGACGTTGTCCACGAGCTCGATGGCAGCGACCACTCGACCGTCCGTGTCGTGAATGGGTGACGAGACGATACGAAATACCTGGGGCTCCTGCATTCCAGATGTCTGAACCGTGACATCATGGACCTGTCCGTCGTGGAGAGTCCTTGAAGTCGGGCAGGTCTCGCACGGCAATTCGCGAGGGGGATCATTGAAGGACCGGTAGCAGATGGGCTTTCCTTCGACGTCGATGTGGGGGAACCATTCCCGCATCTGGCGGTTCATCTCCAGGATTTCCATGTCGGGGCTGATCATGGTGACGCCGATGCCGACGTTTTCCAGGATGTGGCG
>CAZEOY010000355.1:0-4630 GCA_964513835.1 uncultured Syntrophobacteraceae bacterium | reverse complement strand
CAAAAAAATCTTTGAATAGGTTCGCTCCAACAATCGCCTCGTCCGTGACAATGCCGCAGCACTGAACGATGCGCTTGCCTTCCACCTGGGGTGTTGTCGCCACGATCATCGGGCAGTCTCCTCCATGATCAGGCGAAGCACAGCCCCCTTCACCTGCCGGGCGCGAGCCCCGGCGGTGCACCTTCCCGAGGTCCTGCGAATCACTGATAATATTTGTGCATGTATTCCATCACCATCCGGTGGGTGTTGAAAAGGGAGCCGACGTCGGCGATGGAGTTCTTCATGATGGATCGCCATTGCTTGGGATTGGCGTAATAGGTGGTCACCATGTCGTCGAGATCGACGTAGAGGTCGCTGGCCGCAGCTTCGTCGGACTGGTCCTCGTCGTCACCGATGGCCCAGCCGTTGAGCCGGTTGCGGCACACTTCGCGCCACCAGCCGTCCAGGACGCTCATATTTACCCCGCCGTTGAAGCAGACCTTCATCCCGCTGGTTCCGCTCGCCTCGCGAGGCCTTCGGGGGGTGTTGAGCCACACGTCGGTGCCCTGCACCATGAGCGAGGCGAGCCAGATGTTGTAATTGGGGACGAAGACCAGGCGGATTTTCGATTCGTACTGGCGTGAGAAGTTCACGATCTCTCGGATGAGCTCTTTGCCGGGGTTGTCCTGGGGATGGGCCTTGCCGGCGAAGATGATCTGCACGCGATCGAAGCAGAGGTTGCTCAGGTATTCAATGTCTGAAAACATCAGGGTGGCGCGCTTGTAGGCGGCGGCTCGGCGGGCGAAGCAGATGGTCAAGAGCTCCTCGGTGAATCCCACGGCCGTCACCGAGTTGACGTAGCTGATGAGGCGCCGTTTGGCGGAGAGTTTGGCTTCCTTGAGCTCCTCGTCCGGAATGGCGTGGGCGTTGCTCAGCACCTGGGGCTGCTGGCGCCAGTTGGGAATGTGTTTGTCGAAGAGGGCCTTGAATTCCGGTCCGGTCCACGTGAGGTGGTGCACGCCGTTGGTGACGTGGCCGATGTTGTAGCCGGGGAACATCTGCCGTGATATCTCGCCGTGGAGCTCGCTGACCCCGTTGGCGGCCCGGGACAGGCTCAGGGCCAGGATGGTGGTGTTGAGGAGGTCGTCTCCGGCGAGGGCCTTGATGTTCGGGGGAAGGTAGGCTCCCAGGACGTGCCGGGCCATGTCGTACGAAAATTTGTCATGGCCTGCAGGAACGGGGGTGTGCGTGGTAAAAACACACTTTTCGCGGACCCTTTCTTCCTTCCCCTCCATGTCCTTGAGAAGGGCGAGGGTCAGAAAGACGGCGTGGCCTTCATTCATGTGATAGGTCGTGATATCGCGCTCCAGCCGCTTGAGGACGAGGTATCCGCCGATGCCGAGGACGGCCTCCTGGCAGATACGGGTATGCTGGTCGCCGCCGTAAAGGAACTGGGTGATCAGCCGGTCGTCCGGGGCGTTGGTCGAAAGGTCGGTGTCGAGGTAATAGATGGGGACCTTCCCCTGCATCCCCACCTGGTTGTATTTCCAGACGCCGATATCCACCTTTCGGCCTTCGAGCTGGATGCTCACCTTCATGGGGAGCGGCTCCATGAAGGCCCTGGGATCGAAATAAGGGTAGGTTTCCTCCTGCTGGCCCATGGGGTTGATGCTCTGGATGAAATAGCCGCGCTTGTAGAGCAGCGTGACGGCCACCAGGGGCACATTGAGGTCGGCGGCGGACTTGATGTGGTCCCCGGCCAGGATGCCCAGACCCCCGCTGTATGTGGGGATATTCTCGCTCAACCCGATTTCCATACTGAAGTAAGCAATCTTCATCGACACTCCCTCATGTCAGGCTCTTGTCCACTCCGTGGGCAGGGGAATCAAATGATGGCGCCTACGTATACCACCATTCCCGCCACATCCTGAGCAAAAAGTACACCGAGTTCAACGATTTCCTCATTTGGCAAGGGTCGACAGACCAGGGTCTCCGTTTCGTTAAAGTTCTTCCGGCTGAAAACCGACCTGGAAAAAAAGTCGATTCGCATCTCGTGATCTGGCCTCCGGACGGTCGGAGTCAAAGCCCAGGTGAATTGCAGCAATCCATCGTCATCCTCCACACAGAGTTTACTGAGTATGGAAAAGCCTTCTTTTCGGGCACCTCGCCACCGCAAATCGATACGTGAGACCATTTGCTTTCTCTGTTGCGAACATCTGAACACCAAAAGGCTCCCTCGAAATGGTCGAGATCAAGACTAAGCAACCGCTGGTTCAGGCTGGAACCGATCTCGATTTCGCAATGAATGCCGGCACCCTTCCTCATCAGGAGCACGATCGCTTCATTTCTGGCGAGACCTTCAACCCAGTGATAATGCAAGCCCCCTTCCAAGAAACCTTCGCAAGTCGCGCGAACATTTCAAAGCTGTCCACATACGACGCTTCCTTGATACAGGTACGATTTCTACTTCATAACAATGATTTATATATGTACTGCTTATAACATTGAAAGCATTGCTTATTCTATATATAAAATAGCTATTCTTAGATGATTTAATAACAATGTTAAAGAAAGGTAATCAGTAATGGGAAGCTTACAGCATTATACCTATAGAATAATGTATAGCTTATTGTCAATACTCCTACTGCTGATACCATACAGTGCTTCATTTACCATGGCTTCTGAGTTCAGTGCTGAAATCATTGGCAATTACGGCA
Source organism: uncultured Syntrophobacteraceae bacterium (assembly GCA_964513835.1). Classification (GTDB taxonomy): domain Bacteria; phylum Desulfobacterota; class Syntrophobacteria; order Syntrophobacterales; family Syntrophobacteraceae; genus JALOOX01. The sequence continues at coordinate 1,934 of CAZEOY010000355.1, read as the reverse complement.
ATGTCGTGGTTATGGAGGTTGCCGGCAATTATGACGCTCATACCTCCGGCGGAGTCGTCAATGCGGAGCCGAGGCAGGTGATCGCCAAAGAATTCTATAAGAATTACAAAGACAATTATGATTTTCTCGTCATTTTCTCCAATTTTGATTTCAAGATGCCTGAGGCCGAAGCTGATGCTTTCTATATGGGTGTCAGGAATGACACGAGCGGTATAGGCCGCCCTATTGTGGACAATTCGGGTATTTTCGGAAGCAACGGTAAACTTCAGGGTGTGGTGGATATGGGGAATATCACATCCAACCCTTCGGACCCCTTGGAGAAATGGTGTGAAAAGACTCTGAACGTGCTCAGCCATGAAATTCTTCACCGCTGGGCGGCTTATGTGAGGTTCAGGAATGCCGACGGCACGCTCAGTACGGCGCTGCTCGCCAAAGACCAATCCCACTGGAGCTACCTGCTGGATTCCTATGGCTCGGTTCAGTATGGGAATCAGTGGCGTGACAACGGCAACGGGACATTCACTTCGATAGCAGCAAAAAGGTATTACAGCCCGCTTGACCTGTATCTCATGGGTTTGGTCGACAGAGCCGAGGTCCCTCCGATGCTCCTCATCGACAACTCGGGCATCGATCCTGGCAGGAAGCCTGAAAAAGGGGTGACCATTGACGGCACTCCCCGGTATGTCACGATCCACGACATCATTGCAGCGGAAGGCGAGAGGAATCCCGGTCCCGCGGATTCACAAAAATCCTTCAAGACGGCTTTCATCTTTATAACAACCCCCGGCACCTTCACCGGTGATGAACTCGTTGCCATTGAAACCATACGGAATGAATGGGTCAAGAGGTTCTCGATTTTGACTGACGGCAGAGCCATCGTGCAGGTGGCTTTGTTCCCGAAGGAAGACATTCCGGCCAATCCAGGGCCGGGAAGCCCGGAGAGTACTCCGAGGACGCTCCCTCCCAATATGCGTGAAGGTGTGAAGTGGCTGATTGACAGACAGAATCCCGATGGAAGCTGGTTCGATCTCGACAGGACGGCGGCTCGGGATACGGCTGAGGCCCTGAATGCTCTGAGGTACTTCGCCGAGGCGCAACAGAGCTGTGCGAGCGGTATTCGCTGGCTGAGCGGCGAACCGCTGAGCAATATCGACTATCTGTCTCGACGAATCGAAATGCTCGAAAGCTCCGGTGAGAACACCCGTTCTCTGGTAGAAGAGCTCCTTTCGAAGCGGAACCCTGATGGCGGTTGGGGGACCGACGGAGCTTATGCAAGCAATCCTGTAGACACCTCCTTTGCTCTGAAGGCGCTGTCCGCAGTAGGATTTTCGGACCACGACACCCTTGCAGGGGCCATCGACTACCTCAAGGGTGCGCAGAATGGGGACGGGGGGTGGGGGCAGGACGAAGGCAGCAAGATCGAGGTTACCGCCAATGTGCTGCGTGCCTTCAACAGGTACAGGGAAGAATACCGGCTGGAAAGCATGATTGCCCTTGGACTGGCATGGCTCAGCGGGAAACAGGGGCCGGACGGGGGATTCGGCAGCAACACCGGCACCGTTTACGATACGGCCATGGCGGTGGTGGCGCTGCATGAAAACGGGGGCCCCAGAGAGATCATCAACAAAGGCCTGACCTTCCTCCTCAACCTCCAGTCCCAGGATGGGAGCTGGCATGGGAGCGTCCACCAGACCGCACTTGCCGTTTCAGCTTTGTGGATGACAACCCTTGAGCCGGATCTCGAGATCAAATCCGAACGGATCACCTTCACTCCACCCAAGGTCACGAAGCTTCCGGTCAACATTGTGGTCAACGCCAACGTGAGGAACCTGGGAAGGACGGGCATTGCCGAGGCCAAGATCGTTCTCTACGAAGACGCCGTGTCGGAAGCCTCACGGATCGGTGAGCAGGTCGTCGCAATCTCAGGGGAGTCC
>CAZEOY010000354.1:0-4635 GCA_964513835.1 uncultured Syntrophobacteraceae bacterium | reverse complement strand
GATGCGGAACAGTTCCTGCCCTTCCTGTTTTTCTGGGCTTTCATCGTGGGATTTCCCTGGATCGTGCTGCCGTTCAAGGCCGTCTCCCATTACGTGGATGTGATGGTCTTCGCGGGGATCTTCAGCATGGTCACCCTGGGCCTGAGCATGCTCATGGGCTACGCCGGGCAGATCTCCATGGCCCAGGCGGCGTTCTTCGGCATCGGGGCCTATACGTCCGGGATTCTGACCTCTCACTTCGGCTGGAGCCCGGTGGCGGCCATGCCCGTCGGCATTGCGATTTCGAGCGGGGTGGCCTGGCTGGTGGGGATTCCCGCCCTGCGCCTGAAGGGCCATTACCTGGCCATGGCCACGCTCGGTTTCGGGGTCATCGTGAGCATCATTCTCTCGGAGGAGGTGGAATGGACAGGGGGGCCGTCGGGGATGGTGGACATTCCCGGCCTGCAGCTGGGGAGCTGGAAGCTCAGCTCGGATATTGGCTGGTACTACCTGGTCTGGGGAGTCGTGGCCGTGCTCCTGATCTTCTGTTTCAACGTGCTGCGTTCCCGGATGGGGCGGGCGCTTCGGGCCATTCACGAGGAGGAGCGGGCGGCGGAAGCCATGGGAGTCCCCACGGCGCGCTACAAGGTCCAGGTGTTCATCCTGGGCGCGGCCTTCGCCGCGTTGGCCGGCAGCTTCTATACTCATTATGTCACGTTCCTGAATCCGAGCTCTTTCAACCTCATGTGGTCCATCCGGTTCGTGCTGATGGTCATGATGGGAGGCATGCAAAGCCTTTGGGGGGCGCTCATCGGAACCGTCCTGCTGACCTTCGTGGGAAACGAATGGCTCCACTATTTTGCAGAATTCGAAGTGCTGGTTTATGGAGCTATCCTGCTCCTCGTGGCACTCTTCCTGCCGAGCGGCCTGATTTCGCTGCCCGGGTTGGTGAAGCGACCGGCCAAGGCGCCCCTGGCGGGAAGATCGCAGGGCAGAGAGTGAGGCTCAAAGACTGAGGAACATGAAGGCACAACAACCCGTGACAGACCATGGCATTTTGGAGCTCCAGGACGTGCTCGTGCAGTTCGGCGGCGTTACGGCCCTCAAGGGCATCCGATACGCTGTGCCCGCCGGGATCATCCAGGCTGTCATCGGTCCGAACGGAGCCGGTAAGACGACGCTTTTCCACTGTATCAGCGGAATGCTCCAGCCGACCGCGGGCACCATCAAATTCAACGGGGTGTCTGTCCAGGGGCTGCAGCCGCACCAGATTGCCCGGAAAGGAATTTCGAGGACCTTTCAGCACGTGGCGCTCTTCCAGCAGATGTCGGTGCTGGAAAACGTCATGCTGGGGCGTCATCCCAGGACGTACAGCGGTTTCTTCTCGACGGGCTTCAGGCTTCCGGGCATGCGGCGCGAGGAGCGACGGATCGGCAATTCTGCGCTGGAATACCTGGATTTTGTGGGTTTGGCCGACTCCGCTCACCAGCCGGCAGGATCGCTTCCCCTGGGGAGACAGAAGATTCTCGAAATCGGGCGGGCCCTTGCCACCGAGCCCAAGCTTCTGCTGCTGGATGAGCCCGCCGGCGGCCTCAACATGCGGGAAACCGAGGATCTGGGTGAGCTGATTCAGAGGATCTGCAGGGAGGGGATCACCGTCATGCTCGTGGAGCATGACATGAACCTGATCATGGATATTTCGGATCGGGTCCTGGTCCTGCACTACGGCGAGTTCCTGGCCAGCGGCGCTCCGGCTGAGATCAAGGATCACCAGGGGGTGATCGAGGCTTATCTGGGAGGTGCCGAGTGAATCCGCACCGGTCGACCCGGCGGTGGAATCGATCGCCATGCTGACGGTCAAAAGCATTCATACTTATTACGGAAACATACATGCCCTCAAGGGGGTCTCCCTTCACGTGGGAACGGGCGAGGTCGTCACGCTGATCGGAGCCAACGGGGCGGGCAAGAGCACGCTCGTGAACACCATCTGTGGATTGGTCAAGCCCCAGAAGGGCATTATCGAGCTCCAGGGAAAGGCCATCCAGGCCATGGCACCCGAGAACATCGTGCGCCGGGGCATCGCGCTGGTGCCCGAAGGACGGCAGATCTTCTCGACCCTTTCGGTGCAGGCCAACCTGGAGATGGGCGCCTTCCTCCATCGGCGGAACACGCGCCGGGTCCGGGAGGACATGGAGCAGATGTTCGAGCGCTTCCCCATTTTGCGGGAGAGAAGCCACCAGCTGGCCGGCACCCTGAGCGGCGGGGAGCAGCAGATGCTGGCCATCAGCCGGGCGCTCATGTCGCGGCCGCAGCTCCTGGTGCTGGATGAGCCCTCCATGGGGCTGGCGCCCTTGGTGACAAAAGAAATATTCAATATCATCGATGAGTTGAATCAAGAGGGGCGGACCATTCTATTGATTGAGCAGAACGCCCGGGCCGCCCTCCAGATCGCCGATCGCGGCTATGTGCTGGAGACGGGCAAGGTGGTTCTGGAGGGGGAAGGGGCTACGCTGCTGGAGCACCGGGAGGTCAAACGGGCGTATCTCGGCAAGGGAGCCAGGGATATATGGGAAGCGTGATCGGGGGAAGCGATCACTGGTCACTGGTCACTGTTTTTGATGGAGGGCTGGGAATTCATCGCTCAGATCAGGAGAGAATATGCCGATTTGGGAGCCGAAAAAAGAGTGTTTGTCGCGAGACGAACTGCGGCAGCTCCAGCTCGAGCGGCTGCAGGCTACGCTGAATCGGGTCTACCGGAATGTTTCCTTTTACCGTCGCCGATTCAAGGAGCTGGATTTCAGGCCCGAAGACGATCTTGGGGAGCTGAGCGATCTCGAGCGGTTGCCCTTCACGACCAGCCAGGATGTGAGCGACAGCTATCCCTATGAGATGTTCGCGGTTCCCCTGCGTGAGGTGGTGCGAGTCCACTCATCCTCGGGCACCATGAACAATCCCCGGGTGGTCGGCTACACCCGGGAGGATCTCAAAACCTGGTCGAGTCTTGTAGCCCGAATTCTGACAGCGGGAGGCGTCACCCAGGACGATGTGATCCAGGTGACCTTTGTCTACGGCCTTTTGACGGGGGGGCTGGGGATTCATTACGGGGCCGAGCGCGTCGGGGCCTCGGTGCTCCCGACCTCGGTGGGGAGGACGGAGCGCCAGGTGAAGATCATGCAGGATTTTCGGACCACCGTGCTGGCATCCACGCCCTCCTATGCGCTCGTCATGGCCGACCGAATGGATGCGATGGGCATCGATCCCAAGCGGCTCTCCCTCAAGTACTGCATCTGTGCGGGCGAGCCCTGGCTCGAGAGCATGCGGCAGGAAATCGAATCCCGGCTCTTCGTCAAGGTCACCGACAATTACGGCATCAGCGAGATCATGGGCCCGGGGGTGGCCGGGGAATGCCTGGAGCAGCACGGCATGCACCTTCAGGAGGACCATTTCCTGGGAGAGATCATCGATCCGGACACCGGAAAGGTGCTCCCCCTTGGGGAAGAGGGCGAGCTGGTCATCACGACTTTGACCAAAGAGGCGTTCCCCATGATCCGTTACCGCACGGGAGATCTGTGCCACTTCATCACGGAGCCCTGCGCCTGCGGCAGGACGCTCTGGCGCATCAGCCGCATCCGTGGCCGCTGCGACGATGTCGTGGTCATCAAGGGAACCAATATCATTCCGGAGAGGATCGGCGACGTGCTCGAGCTCATCCGGGGGGAGCGCCCCGCCTACCAGCTGGTGGCCACCCGACACCAGCACCAGGACGAGCTCGAAATCTGGATTGAAGTCACCGAGCAATTCTTTTATGACAAGATGCGTGAACAGAAGGCTCTCCTGGATACCATGCGACAGAAGGTGGCCAACTTCATCGGCATCACGCCGAGGATCAAATTCGTGGAGCACGGGTCGCTCGAACGGGTGAACGGCAAGGTGAAGCTGTTTGTGGATCGCCGGGAGCCCTGAAGCTGCACAAAATTTCACTGGAGGTATGGAATGCACGAACTGTTGACGCCCGGAGACGGCAGAAAGCACTTGCTTCTGGGCAACGAAGCCATTGTCCGGGGCGCTCTGGAAGCCAATGTGCGATTTGTGGCGGCCTATCCGGGGACCCCCTCCTCCGAGATCATCGATCGGTTCGCCCAGCTCGGTGAGGAGGCGGGAGTCTACGTCGAATACTCGGTGAACGAAAAGGTTTCCATGGAGACGGCCTGCGCGGCGGCCATATCCGGCGTGAGGAGCCTGTGCTCCATGAAGCACGTGGGGCTCAACGTGGCGGCCGACGCCTTCATGACCTTGGCGTACGTCGGGGTCAAGGCCGGCATGGTCATCGTGGTGGCGGACGACCCCTCGCTCCATTCCAGTCAGAATGAACAGGACAACCGATACTACGCCAAGATGGCCGGGGTACCGATGCTGGAGCCCTCGACGCCTGAAGAGGCGCGCGAGATGACGATCCGGGCCTTCGAGATTTCGGAGAAGCACCAGATTCCGTGCATCCTCCGTACGACAACCCGCGTGAACCACTGCCGGGGCCCGGTGAGCTTCGGAGATCTCCCGACGGAGAAGCCTGCGGCCCGCTTCGAGAAGGATCCCTTCAACCTGGTGGTGGTGCCCATGGTGGGCCGCAAGCTGCGCCTGGCGCTCCTTGAGAAAATG
>CAZEOY010000353.1:0-4638 GCA_964513835.1 uncultured Syntrophobacteraceae bacterium | reverse complement strand
AGTCTTCCCGGGGCTCTCAGCTTGTTCATGATGGATGGTGAGCTGTAAGAAACGGAATGGTTCATCGTAACCCTCACTTCCACGGGCCTTCCCGCCCGATGATTCGCGAATTGGTGTCCCTGAGCTGCCTTCGATCGCCTGTCGCTGCCGGTCGATCCCTGCCTCGACGACAATCAATGAACCGGCGTAACCATCGCCTTGCTGTGAAACAAGGTATTCGAGTATTTCTACGCAAACCCGGGATCCTGGCTTCCACGAGAAAACTGCGATTCCATACCCACCCCACCCGGGATATGCAGATCTCCGCACGGCACCTAAACAGGAAAAGAGCTAAGGCCGTCAGCGACCAAAGGATCAATGCATTCTCTTCATTCACAGGTGTTCCTTCTTCGTCTTTTGGTCCAAATCACCTAAGCATTTATACTTGAGGTAATCAGGGGTGAGCATGGGCGCAATAATCAATAGTGATCATACGCCTTCGCTCTCCAATGGGGGGGGAGCCTAACGGTATTTCCAGGAGGCGGTATAGCGGTGCTACTGCCGAATGGTCAGCTCATCGAGTCGTTTGTCGACATCGTCGGGGAGACGCGCCTGTTTGTAACGCACGATCCCCCTGGAATCGATCAGGAGTATCGTCGGGACTGAAAAGATCCTGAAGGCTTGTCCCGTTTCGAAATAACGATCAAAGGCGCCCGGGAACTTGTAGTCGGACCTTTCCCAGTAGGCGCGGGCTTTGGCCTCGCTGTCGTTCATGGCGGTATTGACCCCGAGGATCGCCAGACCCCTGGGGCCATAAGCTTCATGCAGCCGCTCGATTTCGGGCAGTTCCCTCACGCAGTTGGGACACCAGGTATTCCAGAAGATCAGGAGCAGCGGTTTCCCTTTAAAGGTTTCATGGGATGTCCTGGCTCCGTCGAAGGTCTGAATGGCAAATCCGGGCATCGGATCACCGACTTCGACGCTCCATGAAGGGGAGGCGGACACCACCCCTAGAACCAGCATCAACAAGGAAAGCCTCAATATTCTGCTCATTCCCGTCACTCCCGGGCCTTATCTGTCCGCTCCCGATTTTTCCGGCAAGATGTCACCCTGAGGGTTTTCCGGTGCGCCCTGCTTCCTGCTTTCTTCTTCAATATAAGCAAGGAGCTTCTCGACATCAGCATCGTTCAGCGACAGATTCGGCATGGGCACGTTGTCGTAGGCTTCCAGAAGGGCCAGGGAGAGCGGGTCTTTCTCTTCGATCATCTTGTCCGGTTCCTTCATGAAGCGGATCAGCCACTCCCGCTCCCGCTTCTGGGTGATGCCGTAGAGATCCGGGCCGAGCTTCTCCTTGTTGGGACCCAGAAGGTCTCCCTCCCCGATGGTGTGACAGGCGGAGCACCGGGTGCGGAACAGGCTCTCCCCCGGCGAGATATTGCGCACCTCGGGAGCTGATGCGTAATCCTGTCCTTCGCGCGGGGGCAGCTTCCAGTTGTGCAGCCAGCTGCCGACCTGGGTCGCCAGAACGTAAGGGTTTTCGAAGGGGGAACCACGCATCCAGCGGCCGGTGCTCTGATTGCCGACAAGAAGGCTCAGGGTGTGCGCCCTGAGATTGCCGCTCCGCTCCTCTGGGTTGTACATGCCGAGCTTCTTTCTCAGGGTGATGATGTCGGATTCATTTCCCGTGAGGAAAAGCCAGCCGGGACCCACCTGATATCTTTCCGCGTAAGCCTTGAGCACATGCACCTTGTCGTATTTGGGGTCGATGCTGATGGAGTACATGAAGACGTCCTTGCCGACCCGGTCGCCCAGGATCTTCTGGACCTCGCGCAGACGGGCGGTCTCCAGCGGGCACACATCCGGGCACCGGGTGAAGATGAAATTGATGATCACGACCTTGCCCTTGATGAGATCATCGAAGAATCGCACCTCTTTTCCTTCATGGGTGGTGAGCGGGATGTTGGGGAAGTAGTCCGCTCCCCAGATGGAGCTCGCGTCTCCCGCGCAGTCTGCGGAAGATGCCTGGAGGATCAGCGCGATGCCGATGATCAGAACAAAGGCAGGATTCCGGACGCTTCTACACATCGTTAATCTCCTTGAAAACAAACTTCAATCCTGCCAGCGGCAGGGCTTTGGACAATCCGTGCAAATGAGGCTGTACCCTCTTACTGTGTGGTTTCCACTGGCCCCCTCTCCCCGCCACGGGGGAGAGGGGGCCTCGAAAGCTCCGCATCCACCTAAACGCCACGTGCGATGGCTCGCTGCTGCACAGCGAGGAGCCGTGCCTGCAGACGATCCAGCCGCCTCTGAAAGCCCTGAATGCGGCGAGAGCTCGGAGACGGTTTGGCCAGTTCCTCGCCCAGTCGCACCTGCATCCTGTCAATCATGCCGGAGAGCCTCAGCTCCAGCCGGGTGGGAACGTGGGTCGGCGGAGGCGTTCCCGGGTCAGGAGGCGGAGTGCCGGGATCGGCAGGGGGCGTCCCCGGATCAGGCGGAGGATTTCCGGGATCCGGAGGAGGATTCCCCGGGCCGAGCGCAATGGACGGACCGAATCCGTCGCCATCCCTGAAGGTTGGGAGGGCGGCGGTGTCGACATACTCGACTCCATCCCAGGTGGGAAGCGGCGCCGGCATCAACTGTACCTGTCCCGGATGCTCGAGGTCCCACCGGAGCAGCATGGAATGGTCCTCGTGCTGGGTGTTGTGGCAGTGCTCCATGTAGGTGCCCGCGAACTCCCTGAAATGAATGGCGATCTCAACGCTCTCCGTGCTGTCGTCCTCCCGGCCGATCCGATAAACGTCCTTGCGGGCCCACTTCTCCCATTCCGGCGGAGCAACACCGCCCCGGGTGAGAATGATGCCCTCCTCAAAATGCACGTGCACCGGGTGGCTCCATCCGCCGTTGCCCAGAATGGACCAGACCTCAAGAGTGCCTTCCCCGCTGGATCCGCCTTCGGTCGGGCCGGTCGAAAGCTGGGGCGCCGCCGATACTCGCCGGGGGTCCATGCCGAAGGTGCTGCCGCCATCCGTCTTGATGGTCCATGGGGCCTCATCGGTCCCGGCCCCGCGAACGAATTCGAAGGTCCGGTGCCGAGCACTGGCCAGCTTCGCCTGGTCGGCCGGGTCGTCCCGATGGATGCTCAGAGGGATCATCGTCAACTTACCCGGGACATAGTCGGCCGGATCCATGCTCAGGTCCTGTCCCGAGTAGGCATGGACGCGAAGCTCCAGGAATTTACCGACGGCGGGGTCTCCATTGACCCACCGCTCGCCGATGCCGTCTCCATTGTCGTCCCTCAACTTTGCTTTGTAGCGCTCGGACAAAACATCCTGCAGCGGGATCCTTTCATTGGGCCGCCTGCCGTTTTCATGCTCAAGCACATTGACCAGATACAGCTTGTCACCCGGCACGATGCCATGCTTGCTGAAGTCCACGATGATGTCGTAGCGTTCCGCAATGGCATGGGTCGGAAGCTGCCCCTTGTGGTCGCTGAGAATCCCGTCGCCATCCAGATCCATGCTTCCGTCAAAAGGAACTGCGTGCTCCATGATGTTGCCGTCATTAGCGATCATGTGGAAGGGCACCCGGTTGTAGGATACACCGGACCCTGGAGGGCCGGGCATCTCGCCGCCCGTGCCGTTGACCTGATGCACCAGTGCCAGGGAAATGTACCGGGACACCGACCCGTTCAGGATTCTGAATCGATAGCGGCGCGCCCGCACTTCGAAATAGGGGTGATACAGCCAGTTGGCCAGCAGATGATCCCCCAGAAAGCCATCCAGGTTGAAGATGTTGAACCACAGCTGCCCGTTCTGATCCCACGCCTTATCCGCGATCACGAGGTTCACGTCGTAGTCCCGGTTTCCCCAGGGAAGCGCCGTGCCGCTCGGGAACCGCAGGTTGACCCCATCGTCAAAGTCTTCCTTGCCGCGGTCCAGAGCGCTGTAATAGTTCATCATTACGGCATTACCCTTGTAAACGTTTTGCGCGGTGAAGTCGAGCATGTGGTCGTGGAACCAGTGGGTGCTCATGGTCTCACGCCAGTCGCCCCGAATCCTGATGGACCCGTTTTCACAGCTTTTCACTCCCGCGTCCGCGCCGTTGACAAAGAGGGTTTCTCCCGGTGTGCAAGGAAATGCCGCCCGGGGATCCTTGGCATCCGTGTTGATGGTGTCGTAGCCGGCCAGCTGCACAGGCCAGCGGTAGTCGTAGAACTGTCCCGGGAAAAAGAAGGCATTGGTGTAGCCGTCGCTCTCCGCCGGGGTGTGACCGTTGTGCTCGTGCGTGGAGATGGTGTGCAGCCCGAAGCCATGGTTCGCGGCCGGGTCGATGGGGAGCGCGTTGTAGTGCCGCATGAGGATCGGCTGACCATAGCGGGCCATGAGCAGCTTGGGCGGCAGCGTCCCGTCGAAAGTCCAGAGGGCCTTGTGATCCTGAACGGGCATATTGGGATGGAAGCGGATCCCCAGTCCGCTGGTGGTGCCCTCGAGCGTCGGCGCACCGGGCACCGAGGAGGTGTAGACCGTGTGATAAAGCCCTCCCGGGCCGAATTCGCCGGCGCTGTAGCCGTGCATCTGCTTTCCGTCCCTGAAACCACCGTTGACGCGAGCCCCCGCCTGGGCTGTCTTGAAGTAGGCCTGCGGGAGGAACTCGTTCCAC
>CAZEOY010000352.1:0-4641 GCA_964513835.1 uncultured Syntrophobacteraceae bacterium | reverse complement strand
CGATTACGGCTCCGAGCGGGCGGGGCCCCGCGAGCAGGTGATCACCCGGCTGGGCGAGCCGCCAAGGAAGCAGGTCCTGCTCTCGCCCGAGGATGCGGTCCAATGGACTCTCCTCGTCCCCCATCGCCTGGGCCCGAAGGACATGCCGCTCATGAGCAGCGACGGCGTGCTCCTGAGGGGAGAAAAGGCGCGGCTTGAAGGGCTTCTGGCCGCTCACCCCGGGGATGTGGAACAGGTGATCCGGCTTGGGGAGGCCGAGCGGGACCTTGGTTTTCCCGAAGAAGCGGCGGGATGGTTTGAGAAGGCACTCCTCTCCGAGCCGGGGAATTCGGAGGCGCTGACCGGGCTGGGCTGGACCTGGCTCGACCGCCGCCAGCCCCGGCAGGCCATCACCTGTTTTGCCCGGGCCAGCCGACCGCTTCCCGCAACGTACCTGGGGTGGTCCGTCGCCCTCGAGCAGATGGAGGAATCGGCACAGGCCCGAGAGCTGGTGGAGAAAGGCCTTGCCCGGTATCCGGATGCGGCGGCCCTGCGGGTTCAGGCAGCGGCGCTGGAGCTTGCCTCGAGGGAGCCCGGTCGTGCACGGGAAACCCTGGAAGAGATCACGAGAGCCCATCCCGATGCCGCCCTGGCCTGGAGCCAGCTCTCCATCGCGTACCTGACCCTGAATGAACCCAAGGCTGCCCTCGAGGCCGCCCGGAACGGAGCTCGTGGAGCCCCCGAATCGCCGGATGCATTGCTGGTGCAGGCCTATGCGCACCAGGCTGCCTTTGACCTGGAAAGCGCTTTGGAGTCGACCCGCAAGGCGGTCCGTCTGGACGAGCGAAATGTTTTAGGGTGGGTCAACCTGGGTCGGCTGCTCTTCGGCATGGATCGGACGGAGGAGGCTTGGAAAGCCATCGAGCGTGCTGAAGCTCTGGACCCCGACGATGCGGACGTTCAAAACCTCAAGGGCTTTCTCCTGCTGGCGCAGCGCAAGGCAGACGCGGCGGCGCGTGCCTTCAGGAAGGCCATCCGGGCCAATCCCTCTCTGGGTGAGCCGCACCTGGGACTGGCCCTCGTCTTCATGCGCCAGGGCGACACGGCGACAGCCAGCGAAGAGATGAGTGCAGCCATTTTGTTGGAGCCCCAGCGCTCGCTGTTTTTGAGCTATTGGGCGAAAATGCTCTACCAGCTCCAGAGGTTCGACCAGGCCCTGGATGTGTTGGACATGGCGGCCCGTCTGGATCCCAGGGACCCGACACCCGAGCTGTACAAGGGATTCATTCTGCGCGACCTGAACCGGCCGACCGAAGCCGTCTCGGCCCTCAACAATGCCATTGCCCTGAACGACCATCTGGCGGTCTATCGCTCCCGGTTTCTCCTCGACAGGGATCTGGCGGTGAAATCGGTGGACCTCTCCATTCTCTATAATCAGCTTGGTCTTTCCGAGTGGGCCACGAACAAGGCGCTGGCCTCCGTCAAGCGGGATTTCGCCAACTATGCCGGCCATACGTTTTACGCCGGCGCGCTCTTCCGAGAAGAGGGGCTGGGGCGAGTGGCCGACGGCGAAGCCCTTCTGGGACGCCTGCTCGCTCCCGCCAACGCCAACTCTTTCAACAATTTCAACAATTACACGACGTTTTTCGAAAAGCCCGCTGTTCATGGAACCGTGTCCGGGTCCGTCGGAAGCTTCGGCGCCGCGGCGGCCGAAGGGATCGTGTTCGGAGCGTTGCCTCAAATCAACACGGCGTTCAGTGCCATCGGCGATCACGCGCAGACCGATGGATGGCAGGAGCACAATTCCGGGAGGAGCACCGGCGCCGGGGGCATCATCAAGTGGGATCCGACCCCGCGGGACGGAGTCATGCTGGCGGGATCGACCTTGCGGAGTGAGGCGGTCGACCAGTCCATCAGGCGATTCGAATACTCCAGGGAGTCGGATCCTTCAGACTTTTTCCGGAGCGATCAGTATCGTCTCGAACTGGGCTTCCATCACCATTTTGCTCCCAACAACGACCTCCTGCTCTACATCACAAGGCTCTATACCGACGGGACTTCGCGGAGCCACGATCTGGACCTGGTCAATCGAGTCCTCAGCCGCGACCGGATCGAATTCAAACAGCCTTTCACCCTCGGCCAGGCCCAGTATCACTTCAAGATCAAAGACCATCAGCTGTTTATTGGCTCCTTGTATTACTGGGGAGAAAATGATGTCTATCAAAACAGCCTGTTTGTTTCGGATACGGATAGGGATGGCATTATCAATGTCTTTCAGCGGATCAATGATGCAAGATTCCTGGATAACAGCTTCCATACCTATTACATCAAGGATATTTGGCCCCTCACGTCTACACTCGTGCTGGAAGCGGCAGCGTATGTGGATCGCATGGTTCAGACCACAACGACCTCGGATGTGGTCACGGATTTCTTCGAGTTCAATCCACGCGCGGGGCTCATCTGGAATCCCGCGCCGGCTCACACCTTCCGTGTGGCTGCCTTCCGCTACCTTCTGCCGTTCAATGCCCCGAGGATCGATCCCCTGGAGATCGCCGGGATACCTATCTACCGGAATTCGAGCAATGGAGCCATCGCCCGGGAGGTGGATTTCAAGTATGAATTCGAGTGGCGCAAAGGCCTGTTCTCTGTCAATCCCTTCTACCTGGACCGGGAATTCAGGTTCAATCAGCCGATTTTGGCGCGGTTTGAGGCCGATCCCGGGCCTCCGCCCATCTTTGTGATCCTGCAGTCGGGGGAGGACAGGGTGACTCAGAAGAGCCACACCTGGGGAGTCCAGAGCCGCCTCAATCAGATGCTGTGGCCGGGACTGGGCTTCAGTGCCGATTTCAGGTATCTGAAGGTGAGCGATCCCAACACGCGGGACCTGGACAATTTCCGCAGGCTCGAGCTGGATCGGGAGGAATTCCGCGTTATTGGCGCTTTGCGCTATGTTCAGCCGAGTGGATTCAGTGCCGGCCTGGCGGAGACTTACCGGTACATCGACAGAAAAGTCTCGGACCGCGAAGACCAGTCCATCTGGATCACCGATGCCTCCATCGGCTACGAGCTCCCTCGTAAACTGGGCTCGGTGAACTTTGCGGTCCTGAATATCTTTGACGAGCATTTCGACTGGGTGACGGATTTGTTTGTGTTTGACGGGAGAATCCCGAGGCGCGAGTTTCTCTTCAGTGTTTCTCTGAATTTCTAGGTGTCTGGCCGAAGGAGGATGCGCCGGGTTGCGTCACGGCCCCGAAGGCGTCTCAAGAGACGGCAGGCGCGCAGCCCGCCCTGCGGTTCCGCCGCCTCTGGGAACTCCATTTCCTGCCATGCAGCTCAACCAGGTGGCGGCTGCCGCACTCGACAGCGAGAGACATGACAAAGGCCTACCGTGTCAAACGGCCCATAAGACTCATCATCGGGCTCATCACCTATCTTTTGGTCCTGCTCCTGTGCCTTTCCCAGTGGGGGAAGGCGCTGGAACGGTTCCTTTCGGATTTCCAGTTCTATGTGCGCGGCCCGCAGGAATCCCCCGCCGAGTCGATCATCGTGGCCATCGATGAGCCCTCCTTCGGGGTGCTGCAGCGGCAATGGCCATGGCCACGGAGCCTCCATGCCCGGCTGATCGAGCGCCTTTTCGAAGCCGGGGCGAAGGTGGTCGCCTTCGACGTGGTTTTCGCCGAACCTTCAAGTCCTGAAGAGGATGTGGAACTGGCCGGAGTTTTGTCGGCACACCCCAACACCCTGCTGGCCGCTGATTTCAACGTGGTGGACGAATCCAGGTACCTTGAGGAAATTCTGGTCACTCCCTATCCCGGTCTGGTCTCCGCATCCAGTCCTGTGGGATTTGTCACCCTTCCGGTGGATGCCGACGGATTTGTCCGGAGAATCCATCCGCGTCGCGGGCCCCTGGAGACATTCTCACTGGCGGCAGCCCGGCTTTTTGAGAGCCCCGAGGATGCCGGAAACGTCAGGCGGTTCCTGTCGGAGAAGCCCCTGGAGGAATACGACATCAACTTCCTTGGCCCCCCCAGGACCGTTCGGACGGTCTCATATTACCAGGCCTTGGACCCGGCCGGGCACCTTCCCGAAGGCGTCTTTCGCGGCAGGATGGTTTTTGTGGGGCTGGTCCTGGGTACGGCCATCGAGGGCAGGAGCCGCGGACAGGAGAACTTCCCCGTGCCCTTCTCGCGATGGGGCCGTGGTTACATGCCGGGAGTGGAGATCCACGCCCAGGCAGCCCAGAATTTTCTGGAGGGCTCCCTGATCCGGCGCGTGTCATTTGATGAGATCCTGCCGTTCTGCCTGCTCTTCGGACTTCCCCTTTCGGCGCTGTGCCTGATGACCGGACCATTGCGAGGGGCTTTCATTGTGGGAATCCTGCTGATCGGTTTTCTGGGCGTTTCCAGCTGGTGTTTCGTTTCTCGCCATCTTTCCATCCCGGTCCTGGTGTGCGTTCTGCCTCCCATGGGATGCTGTCTCGTGAGTCCTTTCTTCCATTACTGGGAGGTCTGGAAGGAGAAGGCCTTCATCCGGAAGGCCTTCTCCACCTACCTGGCGCCGTCGGTCGTGGGCCGGCTTCTCAGCCGTCCGGAGCAGCTGCGACTGGGGGGGGAGGTGGTCGAAGCCACGGTGCTCTTCCTGGATGTGGCGGGCTTCACGACC
>CAZEOY010000351.1:0-4654 GCA_964513835.1 uncultured Syntrophobacteraceae bacterium | reverse complement strand
GGGCCATACACCTTAAACTGAACCATTTTTTGTCTAGACAATGGGGTACACCTCACACCACCCCCATCAGGATGACGAACATCATGGCAGATCGGCCACTGTTGCCTGACTCAACGTGCTTTTGCATAAACGCTTTTTCCGCTTCGCCGCTCAAAATACGACACTGCGCCCGTCAAGGTGAGTCTGACGGAGTGTTATTCATCGCACAGGCATTTGGCGTCAGCTTGGGAGCAACAAGAAACATGCCCAAGGCTGCCAGAATGCCTACCATGCCGCCGAAGTGGAAGGGCGCTTCGGGACCGATCATCTTCCACAGGAAGCCTCCGATGAGTGATGCCGGAAGAAGTCCGATGCCCACCAGGGTTGCATGAATCCCCAGCATGGTGGCCCGGCTCTCTCCGGGACAGAGCTCTGCGACCAGGGCCTTCTCGACCCCTTCCGTCAACCCGCTGTAGAGCCCGTAGACGCCGAAGAGCAACCAAACATGGAGCCCTTTCGTGGCAAGCGAAAAGCCAAGGTAGACGAGGCCGTAGAACAGATACCCGAAAACGAGCACGGTTCGCCTGCCGATGGCGTCCGAGAGCCTCCCCACGGGATAGGCGCTCAAGGCGTAGACGACGTTGCATGTCAGGTAGGCCAAGATCACGTCCGCGGCATCGAACCCCAGGTTGTTTGCCCGAAGGAGCAGAAATTGGTTGGATGAATTCCCGAGTGTGAAGAGAAAGGCCACGAGGAAGAACGCCTTGAGGCGCGGATTGAGTGCCCGCCAGCCCGCCAGAGGGCGCACTTTGGTGGCCCCCTTTCCGGCCTTCTTGTCCTTGACGAAGAAGAGCAAAAGAACCCCGATGATGCCCGGGATCATGGAGAGAAAAAAGATTCTCGTGTACCCGCCATGAGTTCTCGTGAAAAGATAGTACGCGATGAGAATGCCGATGACGGCTCCCAGGGTATCCAGGGCCCTGTGCAACCCGAAGGAGTGGCCGAGTCGCCCGGCATCGGAGGCCTCGGCGATGAGGGCGTCTCTCGGGGCCGTGCGGACTCCCTTGCCGAAACGGTCCACCACCCGGCCGGCCAGCACCCATCCCCAGGACGTGGAAAGGTAAAGAAATAGCTTGCCAACGGTCGCCGAGCCATAGCCCAGGATCGCCAGGGGCTTGCGCTTCTGGATCTTGTCGGAAACATAGCCCGAATAAGTCTTGAGCAGGCTGGCGAGGCTTTCCGCGATGCCCTCGATGATGCCTACGATTGCGGGAGTCGCCCCAAGCGTGGTGGTCAGGTAGAGTGAAAGAAGGGGATAGACCATCTCGCTGCTGATGTCGGTGAAAAGACTGACCAATCCAAGTATCCAGACCGTATTCATCGGATGTCTCTTCCTTTCAAGACCGCAATTCGACGCCTCATTTCACCACCAAAACCGGCTTTTCGCTGTATTCGACGACCCGTTGGGATACATTCCCCCAGAGGATTCCCTGAACAAAACCTCTCCCATGGGAGCCCATGAGAATCATGGAGACGTCTTCCTCCGTGGCGATGCGCATGATCTCACGGTAAGGCTCTCCATAGAGGATGCTGGCCCTCACCCTGCAGCCGCTCCCTTCAAGCTCCTGTGTCAGGCGCTCCAACTCCTCCTGGCTTTTTTGGGTCATCGTTGCCCGTGCTTCGTCCCTCATGTGCATGGGCACATCGGCAAAGTCCGAGAGCTCTTCAATGACGTGAACGACAAGCACCTCCGAAGTGCCCGCGCTGCGGAGCAACGGCAGATAATCCCGTGCCCGCTCGGAACAGGAGGACCAATCGGTCGGAAAGAGAATCTTGCGAAACATGTCGGTGCAAAAGCGCTCCTGCACCTCATCGCCCTTCAGCCTCAAGGTGTGATACTTGGCGACCAGGACCGGGACCTTCGACTTTCGGATCACCCGGTCCGTTGTCGAGCCGACGAAAATCTCCCCCAAGACATCCCTTTTCTGTCTTCCCGCCACGATCAGGGAGACATCGTTCTCTGCCGCGACCCTCAAGATCTCGGGCACGACTTTTCCCGTGACAAGCTCCGTTTTGACATCAATCCCTTCGGAGCGCAGGTAATCGGCGTAACTGGAAAGATGCTTTGTCGCGGTTTCTCGAATCATGTCGATGCTGCTGGCGAGGGCCTTCCGAATGGTATCCACTGTGACAGGAAGGCCTCCATCCACTTCGGTGGAAAGGATGCCCGTATCGACAACGTGGAGCAGGACCACTTCCTGAAGACCCGCCCTCTTGAGGCAACCGATGCTCTGAAGGATCGGCAACGAGAACTCCTCGAAACTGGTCGGGAAAAGGATCTTCTTAAACATGGCGTATTCTCCTTGTCGGTGAGCCCGGTGAGCTCAGTGGACTTTGAGGATGAAGGAAAAAATGTGGTAAAGCACGAAAGAAACGACGCCGGCGACTACGGGTGTGAGAAACCAGGAAACCACGATCTCCTTCATGGCCTTGAGATCGATGGTCTTGAGCCCGCGGGCCCCGCCGGCTCCGGCCACACCTCCGATCAGGGCCTGGTTCATGGACGTGGGATACCCGAGGAAGGCAGCGGTATGGGCGGTGAGGCTCTGGGCGACCTTGGCGCCGACGCCCATGTTCAAATCGAGCTGAACGATTCCTTTCCCAACCTTTTCCAGGATGGGACGCCCCCAGGTGAGCGCACCGACGGCCATGACGATTCCGCCGATGAAGCCGGCTTTCATAGGGGTCATGAGCTTAAGTCCGAAGAAGACGCCCACGGCATTCCCCGTGTTGTTGCATCCAAGCGTATAGGCCGCGTAGCAGCATGCAGCGAGCAGGGCATATCGAAGCAGCTTGTTCGATAGCTCGGAGCGCCCCTTCATGATCCAATCGGTCAGGTGAGTGAAGATCCACCCCAGGATGGCGCTCACGATGGGCGTTCCCACCCAGGTCACACAAAGGAAGACGATGGTGGTCTTCCAGAAAACGGGTGCCCCCATGGCGAGGGCGGCTCCAACAACGGAGAAGCACGCCAGCTGCGAGGTCGAGACCGGCCATTTCATCCAGGTGTTGGCCGCCGTGACGAGGGCTGCGGTAAACATCATGACCATGGCGCCAAGCGGCGTCATGTCTTCGCCTCGGATGATGCCGGTGCCGACGGTTTTCACCACGTTGTGGCTCTCGAAGGTTGCACCCAGCACGACGAAAATGGCAATCAGGATGGTTGCCGTCAGAGGGCTCTTGACCACCCCCGATCCATACGCCATGCCCATCGTCGCCCCTGTGTAATGGGACCCGATGGTCCAGCCGAAAAACAACCCTGAAAGCACCATTCCCACGATCAAATAATAATTCTCCATAACAGCTGCTCCTTTCAAATAGGTTCAGAGATGTTTGTCGCGTGGAAATGATTGCTACAACTAAAAATTATATATGTCAATCAATAAATGTATCAGATGCTACATTTATTGATTTCGCTATTCTCAACGGATCATGCAACCTCATGCCAATGTCGACAGAATCCTTTCACTTTACCGCGCTCAAACCACGATTCAGCCCGGCCTTCGGCAATGGGACGGGTCAGCATCGCTGGGATGAAACCGCGCTATGTGATGATTCACCCGCTCCCGGAATCCTCCGCACCGTCGGCATGGATCGGCAGCGCTGTGTGCAGGCAAGCCGGCCGGCCGGATCAAAGGAATCAGAAATTGGGGGCTTGAACTGATGTCCTCACTGTGCTAATAGATCGT
The DNA here is from genome assembly GCA_964513835.1 of uncultured Syntrophobacteraceae bacterium. Lineage (GTDB taxonomy): Bacteria > Desulfobacterota > Syntrophobacteria > Syntrophobacterales > Syntrophobacteraceae > JALOOX01. Next base: position 926 of record CAZEOY010000351.1, on the reverse strand, counting down.
TTGGTTCAAGGTACCACAGTGGTGATGGAGTCCACCTCAAAGCGCCGATCACGGTTGATGACTCCTACCAGCGAGGCAGTTTTTCGTGGCGACTGGTAGGATGCTGTTCCACATCAAAAAAAAGCTCCTGCCAGGCTAGGCCTGGAGGAGCTTTTTTTGTGAGTATCGCCTCCCTCGATATCCTCCTTTCATGAGCCGCTTGCGAGATTCTTGCCTTGCGTCGGAGCTGCTTCAAACGCCCGCTCCATGGGTAGCGTCTTTTGAACCCTTTGGAAGAGGATGACCCTCATGACTGAGACATGGCTGCTCGCAACGCTTTGGCTGGGGATGGCTCTCGTTGCCACACTGCTTTCCATCTGGTTCGGCATCGCAACCGCTCTCTCGGAGATCGTGGTGGGAACGGTCGCCCAGTTGGTGATCGGTGCGCTCCTCGGCAGCGCAGTTCTCGGAGCCAATGACCCGTGGATCAAGTTTCTCTCCGGAACCGGCGCGATCATCCTGACTTTCCTCGCCGGGGCCGAGCTCGACCCGACCATCTTCAGGGAGAAATGGAAAGAGGCCGTGGGAATCGGCCTCGCAAGCTTCGCTGCCCCCTTCCTCTTGTGTGCCGCTGTTCCCTACTATTTCCTGCATTGGACCCCGCAGGCAAGCTGGCTTACCGGAGTGGCTCTTTCCACCACATCGGTTGCGGTGGTCTACGCCGTCATGCTCGAATTTGGTCTCAATACCAGCACGTATGGGAAAACGGTTCTCGCCGCCTGCTTCATCACCGACCTTGGAACCGTGCTTGCCCTGGGGTTGATCTTCGCGCCCTTCACCATGAGAACCGTAATCTTCGTGGGAGTGGGCGTCGTGGTGTTCATAGTGCTTCCCTTTCTCACTCCCCGCTTCTTCAAGCGCTATGGAGGGAGACCTTCCGAGCTGGA
>CAZEOY010000350.1:0-4655 GCA_964513835.1 uncultured Syntrophobacteraceae bacterium | reverse complement strand
GGTTCCGGAATAGATCACGTTGACTCCCACGTTGGCCCCAAGGTTGATGCCCGAAACCACCATTTGGGGGGGCGGCTTCATGAGCTCGGTGATGGCGATCTTCACACAGTCGGCAGGCGTGCCGTTCAGGGCATAACCGAAGAAATGGCCGTTTCGCCGCACCGGCTTGACCCTCAAAGGGTCCAGAAAGGTGATGGCATGGCCGACGGCGCTCTGTTCCGTTTCAGGAGCCACCACGGTCACTTCGTGATCTGCGACGAGGGCGAGGTAGATCGCTTCGATTCCTTTGGCATAAATGCCGTCATCATTCGTCAAGAGAATCCGCATCGATCATGGTATCCGTTCGTTGAGCGAGGTGTTGTCTGGCAGCATGAGTCCCGGCCTCGAGGGCCTTTCGATTCAATTCTTCAGTGCCTGGTGGAACGCGTGCGAGGACGGCGGCCTCCAGGCTGAGCGGCGATACGACACCTGTCAGGGCCACCAGGGCTCCCAGGGCGATGATGTTGGCCACGAACTCCTTGCCGAAGATCTCCCGTGCCATCCTCGTGAAAGGCAGGGAGACCGCCCGGGTCGTCGGGAGCTGTTTAACCAGGGTGGAGTCCACAATCAAGACCCCCGAAGGTTTCATGTCGAAAAGATAAGTGTCACAGGCTTTCTGGTTCATGGCCAGCAACAGGTCGGGTTTCACCGCCTTGGGATAGTCGATCTCGGTGTCGCTGATGACCACTTCGGCCTTGCTGGCTCCTCCGCGGGCCTCCGGTCCGTAGCTCTGAGTCTGGCAAACGAACTTGCCATCGTAAATCCCGGCGGCTTCAGCCAGGATAATGCCTGCCGTGATAATGCCCTGACCGCCCGACCCGCTCAGCCTGATTTCGTATCGTTCCATCTCATGTCCTTGCGGCTGTTGAAGCATCAGCCTGCGGGCTGCTGTGGTTCGCGGGCTGCCGCCGCAGCCGCGGCTTCGCGAATGCGTCGATACTCCTGGGTGTAAATGGGAAGATCCCGGTCCACCAGTACCCCGATGGTGAAACGCCCCTGCATTTCCTCCTCGCTCAGGGCGGCGGCTTTGTCAACGCGCACAGCGGCCTCCTTCTGCCATCGGAGCATCTCCACGGCACCTCCCGCCTTATTCCTCCGCCCATACTGGGTGTGACACTGGCTGATGACCTCCACCACCGAAAAGCCGCGCTTGAGAATGGCCTTTTCGATCAGTTCGTCGAGCAGCGTGGCGTGGTACACCGTTCCGCGCGCCACCATGCCGGCTCCTGCCGTGACGGCCAGTTCAGCAATGGAGAAGGCCTGCTCGATATTTCCGTAAAGGGCCGTGGCTGCGAGGGCGCCATAAGGCGTCGTCGGCGAATACTGGCCTCCGGTCATGCCGTAGATGCTGTTGTTGACGATGATGGCCGTGAGGTTCAAGTTCCTTCGGGCCGCATGGATGAAATGATTCCCGCCGATGGCTGTGGCGTCTCCATCTCCCATGATCACGATCACCTGCAGCCTGGGGTTGGCCAGCTTGACGCCTGTAGCGAAAGTGAGCGCCCGGCCGTGCGTGGTATGGAGCGTGTTGAAGTCCACATACACCGGGAGGCGTCCGGCGCATCCGATTCCGGAAACGAGGACGATTTCGTCTTTCTCGAACCCTGTCCGGTCAATGGCGCGAATGAGCGACCCCAGCAGGATGCCGTTGCCGCAGCCCGGGCACCAGACGTGCGGGAACTTTTTGTCGTGCCGTAGATACTTGTGAATGAGCTTGGTGACCTCTGCCATTCTAACAGCCTTGTTTCAAGTTTCGAGTTGTGGTTTCAATCTTGTGGTCCGAGGTTTCAAGATTCAGAGCTTTAAAACCCGCGTCAGGATCTCGCCCGGAGTGATGAGATTCCCGTCCAGCCGATTGAGGGTTTCAACGCGGGTTGCGCCCTGATTGACCCGTTTGACCTCGCGTGACATCTGGCCCATGTTCAGCTCGGGCACCAGGACCGCCCTGACGCGCCGAAGGAGCGGCTCCACCATCTGACGCGGAAAAGGCCAAAGGGTGATGAGCTGCACCAGGCCGCATTTGACACCGCGCTGGCGCGCTTCGCGCACGGCCCTCCGCGCCGAGCGAGAAACCGAACCGTAAGCGATGACCAGGGTCTCGGCATCTTCGGTGAATTCCTCCTCCAACATCTGGATGTCGAAGAAGTGCTGGTTGATCTTGCGGAAGAGGCGATTCATGAACGGGACGATCTCGTCGGCCCGCTGGGTGGGGAAACCGCGCAGGTCATGGACCAGTCCCGTCACGTGGTAGCGGTAGCCGTCCCCGAAGATGCCCATGGGAGGCACCCCGCGGCTGTTGTCCTCGTAGGGGATGTACCAGTCGGGCGGCATGGTGGGCCGAATGCGGTCAATGACCTCGATCTCGTCCGGGTGAGGAAGCACGATCTTTTCCCGGGTGTGAGCCACCACCTCATCCGAGAGAATGATGACCGGCGTGCGGTACTTCTCGGACAGGTTGAAGGCCTTCAGCGTCACCCAGAAGCAGTCGAGGGTTGTGGAAACGGCCAGGACAATGATGGGGTGATCGCCGTGAGTTCCCCAGCGGGCCTGCATCACGTCCCCCTGGCTGACGTTGGTGGGGAGGCCCGTGCTGGGACCACCGCGCATGACATTGACGATGACGCAGGGCACCTCCGCGATGCACGCGAAACCCAGGTTCTCCTGCATCAGTGAAAACCCGGGCCCGCTGGTGGCGGTCATGGACTTGGCGCCTGCCAGCGAAGCGCCAATGACCGCTCCGAGGCTTGCAATTTCGTCCTCCATCTGGATAAAGGTGCCTTCCACGGCCGGAAGGCGGAAAGCCATGACTTCACTGATTTCCGTTGCCGGTGTGATGGGGTAGCCCGCAAAAAAACGGCACCCGGCGGCCAGGGCACCTTCCACCATGGCTTCGTTCCCCTGCAGCAGCAGGGGACGCCCGCGACTCCTTGTTGCCATCAAGAGATCATCTCCGGTTCAGGGGATATCAGTCGGCTTCACGGTTGGCTTCCGGCCTTTTCTGGCGAACACTGATGGCGAAATCGGGACAATGCAGCTCACACCATCCGCAACCCGTGCACCGGTCGGCATCCTTCACATAAGGTACGCCTGCCTCGTCGTGATCCAGACACTCCCGCGGGCAGAAGGCGGCACAAATGCCGCAAGCCTTGCACCAGGCTTCGAATATATCGATTTCATAGCCTTTTTTCTCCCTGTCAGAAGCCGTTGTCTCTGCGGGCTTCTCAGGGGACGCCATGTGTTCGTTCTCCGTCTTCCCTGCCACGCTAACCTTTCTTCAACGCACCCGAGCGAATTCAAGATTCATGTCTTTAACATGTTAACACTTTTGGGCACTCCGTCGGAAGAGAGAACCTGAACAAAAAAACACTCTGCACAGGGGCGCAAAGGCATACCCAAGGAAAAAGAGGTTGGAAGTCAGAGCTCAGACATCAGATATTAGATATCAGAGTCCAGAAACCAGAAACTAGAAACCAGAAACCTTCCCCCCCGCCAGACGCCCCGGGTCGACTCCCATGAGGATCACCGCCAGGGCGGCGCAGAGGTCGTTCATGGGGTGGGGACTGCGGGGTGGTCCAAGGTCAAGGGGGCTGTTGTCCAAGGCGATCATCATACGCCCGGCCTCAAGCCAGGCACCACGCTCCACCGGGCCGTTCAGAGACGCGTACAGCGTTTCTCCCCAGTGTTTTTCGGCGAGCCTGGCCACGAGGGGATCGTCCCGGTTGAGGATGAGGGTGTCGGCCGGCCCCTGGTTCATGAAGATGCGGCTTTTGATGCGAGCTGTCTCTGCCAGGTCTCCGTGGCGGTCCAGGTGCTCTTCCCGGACGTTCAGAATCACGGCGATGCACGGGCGGAAGTGGACGATGGACTCCAGTTGAAAGCTGGACAGGGAAAGGGCTACCCACTCCGCGGGGGAATCGAGCAGGAGGGCCGAAAGGGGAAGGCCTCTATTTCCTCCTACTGGAATGCGAAGCCCGCACCGAGCGGCCAGACGACCGATATTCTCCACGGTGTCGCGCTTCCCGAAACTGCCCGTGACCGCCACCACCCTGGGATGCTCGAGTTGATAGGCCACCTCCACTTCGGACAAGACGGGGATCCCCTTTTCGCGGATGGAAAGGACCAGGGGCATATCCGAAGGGATTCCGGGGCTCTTGACCACCAAGTCCGCCTCCTCGAAGAACTCCAGCGTGTGCCGTCCGCACTGGTGCGGGAGGGAAGCGAGATCCGGCGGGAGTTGAAGGTCGGCCGCGTCGGAAAGCCGCACCGTTGCCCCATGTCGAAGCAGCATCCGGGCAGCCGCTCTTCCGCTTTCACCAGCTCCGAGAATGGCCGCAGCAAGGCCCCGCACGTGGTCCAGAGGTGACGGACGCAGCTGCCAGCGGATTTCCTGAAGGACAGAGAGGCTCCGGCCGAGCGGCAGACCGTCCACGCTCGGCTCGCAAAGACCGCTGACCCCGTCCACGGCGCCCGCCTGGACCACCGAAATCACGGAAAGCGCAAATTCTTCGGGCGTAGGGAGAAGATCCCGGCCGGACACGACCGAGAGCGCACCCACCAGACCATAGGCCCCCCAGTTGGAAACCCCGGCCACGATGACATAGTCCGTAAGAACCGTC
>CAZEOY010000349.1:1110-4663 GCA_964513835.1 uncultured Syntrophobacteraceae bacterium | reverse complement strand
CACGGGCACCGTGTCGCCGATGGGCGCCCACTGGATGGCGGCGACCCGGGGCAGATCATTGTAGACCATGCGCAGCGGCCAGGATGATAAGGGGAGATGAAACATGTGGGAGTATACGGACAAGGTCAGGGAGCACTTCCTCAATCCGCGGAACGTGGGTGAGATCGAGGATGCGGACGGTGTGGCCGAAGTGGGGTCCATAGCCTGCGGGGATGCCCTCAAGCTGACGTTCAAGCTCGATGAGAACAAGCGGATCAAGGATGCGAAGTTCAAGACATTTGGGTGTGCCAGCGCCATTGCGACGGCCTCGGCTCTAACCGAGATGATCAAGGGATTGACCCTGGAAGAGGCGGAAAAGGTCACCAACCAGCACATCGCCGAATATCTGGGGGGGCTGCCTCAGGAGAAGATGCATTGCTCGGTCATGGGGCGGGAAGCTCTCGAGAAGGCCATTGATCATTACAGAGGACAGCCATCCAAGGTTGAAGAAGGGGAGGTCATCTGCCACTGCTTCGGTATCACGGACAAGGAAATCGAGCGGGCTGTTCTGGAAAACAATCTGACGAGCGTCGAGGAAGTGACGAACTACACCAAGGCGGGTGGAGGCTGTGAATCGTGCCATGATGCGATTCAAGAGCTCATCCAGAAGGTGAGAGGTCAGCTGGAGACTCGGGCGCCGGTGAGACCGGCTCTGTCGAACATCAAAAAGATCAAGCTCATTGAAGAAACCATCGATCGAGAAATCCGGCCTTCCTTGAAGCTGGACGGTGGAGACATAGAGCTCGTCGATGTCATTGGTAATCGCGTGCTGGTCGCCACACGGGGCATGTGTGCATCCTGCCAGGCAGCGGATCGCACCCTGAAGTTCTTTGTGGAAACCAAGTTGAGGGAATTGGTCTGGCCGGATCTGGTGGTGGAGGAGGTGTCATCGTGAAGACCGTTTACCTGGACAACAATGCCACGACACAGGTGGCTCCCGAAGTCCTTGAGGCCATGCTGCCCTATTTCCATGACCTTTTCGGCAATCCTTCCAGCATGCATTCTTTTGGCGGGCAGGTGGCTGGAAAAGTACGAGAATCCCGGGAGCAGGCCGCCGCCCTCATCGGGTGCAACCCGGACGAGATCATCTTCACCAGCTGCGGGACCGAAAGCGATAATGCGGCCATCCGGTCGGCTCTCATCGTGCAGCCCGAGAAGCGGCATATTGTCACCAGCCGCGTGGAACATCCGGCAGTGCGCGCTCTTTGTGCCGATCTTGCCCAGAGAGGGTATCGGGTGACCGAGCTGCCGGTGGACGCCCTTGGTCGGCTCGACATGGACCAGTACAAGGAGAGTCTCACCCCTGATACCGCCATTGTGAGCCTCATGTGGGCCAACAATGAGACGGGAGTGATCTTTCCGGTGGAAAGAGCCGCGGCACTTGCCCGGGAGAGGGGCATCCTTTTTCATACGGATGCCGTTCAGGCCGTGGGCAAGATTCCCATCGATCTGCGCAGCAATGCTGTCGACATGCTTTCCATTTCGGGCCACAAGCTCCATGCCCCCAAGGGGATCGGTATTCTGTACGTGCGCAAGGGCACCAAGTTTACACCTTTTCTGATCGGTGGGCACCAGGAGAAGGGCCGCCGCGGTGGCACCGAAAACACGCCCAGCATTATCGGCCTTGGGAAGGCCTGTGACCTGGCTGCCAGGAACATGGACGATGAGAATACGAGAGTGAAGGCCCTGAGGGACCGGCTTGAATCGCAGCTTCTCGATCTCATTCCCAACAGCAGGGTCAACGGAGACACACAGGATCGCCTTCCGAACACTTCGAACATCAGCTTCGAGTTCGTGGAAGGCGAGTCCATCCTGCTCATGCTCAATGAGTACGGCATCTGTGCATCATCGGGATCAGCCTGCACATCGGGGTCATTGCAGCCCTCACACGTGCTGCGGGCCATGGGGGTTCCCTTCACCATGGCGCACGGCTCGATCAGGTTCAGCCTCAGCATATACAACACGGATGAAGAGATCGATTTCGTCATCGAGAAGCTGCCACCCATTATCGAGACGCTGAGAAAGCTGTCACCCTACTGGAGCGTTGGCGATCAGGCGTGCACCGCTCAGTGATCTCGGATGGTCCGGTCAACCAGGGAGTGGAAGATGGATGAGACCGTAAAGATTGACCAGTGCAAACTGGAAGTGCAGGTGACCAATAGATTCCGCGAAGAGCTTCCGTCCATTGTGAGCGAAATCGTCTCATCATGTGAAAGGGGGGAGTGCTTTGACCATGTGGGGCCGGAGCCCATCCCTTCTCGTGAGGCGGTCATCGAGATCGTTCAACAGGCCCTTCGCCTCCTCTATCCCGGCTACTTCATGAGGACCCGCCTGGACAGGGTGAACCTGGGATACTATCTCGGCCAGGAAACCACCTCCTTTTATGATGACCTCGCCGAGCAGATTACGCTCGCCATGCGCCATGAATGCCTGCGTCACGACCTCGCCTGTGTCCATTGTGAAGATCTGGGGCAGGAATCCGCATTCCGTTTCATGCAGCAGCTTCCCGCGCTGAGGCGGGTTCTGGCGACTGATGTGCGGGCGGCCTACGAGGGAGATCCTGCAGCCAGAAGCTACGACGAGATCATCTTCAGCTATCCGGGGCTCTTTGCCATTACTGTCTATAGGCTGGCTCACGAACTCTACCACCAGAAAGTTTCCCTGATCCCCAGGATCATGACGGAGTATGCTCACAGTCTGACCGGCATCGATATTCATCCGGGCGCCCACATCGGAGAGAGCTTCTTCATCGACCACGGAACGGGCGTGGTGATTGGCGAAACGACGGAGATCGGCAGAAATGTGAGGCTGTACCAGGGGGTTACCCTCGGGGCTCTTTCGCTCCCCCGGGATGCGGGGGAGCGCCTTCGAGACCAGAAGCGGCACCCGACCATCGAAGACGATGTGATCATCTATTCCGGGGCCACCATTCTGGGAGGCAACACGGTCATCGGGGCCCGTGCGGTGATCGGGGGCAACGTCTGGATCACGGAGTCCGTCCCGGCGGACACCAAGGTTTTTCTTAAGAGGCCGGAGCTCGTCTTCAAAGAGGCTCCCCGCGATCGATGAGGGCTCTCTTCAAGGATGATGGACCATGAATGGATATTCCTCGGATGTCACCCGGACCATCGGCGGAACCCCTCTGGTGCGCCTCAATCAGCTGACCGAAGGGATCCACGCGACCGTTCTGGCCAAGCTTGAGCTCCGGAATACCCTGGGTAGCGTTAAGGACCGCATCGGCGTTTCCATGATTGACGCCGCGGAGGCCGGGGGGCTCATCGGCAAAGACACGCTGATCGTTGAGCCCACCAGCGGCAACACCGGCATTGCGCTGGCCTTCGTGTGCGCCGCCCGGGGGTACCGGCTCATGCTGACCATGCCCGAGACCATGAGCCTGGAGCGGCGCAAGCTGCTCAAACACCTCGGGGCGGAACTGGTCCTGACTCCAGGCTCCCAAGGAATGCGGGGGGCCATCGAGAAGGCCCGGGAGATCTTGCGGGAGGAGCCCGGCGCC
>CAZEOY010000349.1:0-1100 GCA_964513835.1 uncultured Syntrophobacteraceae bacterium | reverse complement strand
GCAACCCCGCCAACCCGGAAATCCATCGCAGAACAACGGCGGAGGAAATATGGCGGGACACCGGAGGCAAGGCGGATATTCTAGTGGCGGGCGTCGGAACGGGGGGAACGATCACGGGAGTCTCAGAGGTCATCAAGGGGCGGAGACCGTCTTTCCGTGCAGTGGCCGTTGAGCCGGCAGATTCTCCTGTTCTTTCGGGAGGCACTGCAGGACCACACAAGATTCAGGGGATCGGTGCGGGTTTCGTTCCGGAAGTTTTGAACCGGGCCGTCGTCGACGAAATCGTGACCGTCAGCAACGACGCCGCCTTCGAGACCGCTCGAGCCCTGGCCCGGCGCGAAGGCATCCTGTGCGGCATCTCTTCGGGGGCCGCCGTTTGGGCTGCCCTTCAGGTGGCCGTCCGTCCGGAGAGTGAAGGCAAACTGATCGTGGTCGTCCTTCCCAGCACCGGGGAGCGCTACCTCAGCACAGACCTCTTCCTTGAAGAATCATAAGCCTCGGTTCTGATCATCGTCCCATCACGGCCTGCCACAGGAGCAGAATCATGGCCACCATTATCAAAATCACAAGGGATCCCGCCACCCTGAAACGAAGCAGCCCCTGTTCCAGTTGATGAAGTCTCAATCTGCCGATCAGGTCTACAAAGCGTCCGTAACGGCTGGCCCAGGCATTGAAGAGGTGCAGGGACAAACCCCGGTCCAGGACCGACTCCACGGAACGGGTTGCGGCCCGCAATTTTTCCAGGGGCCGCCGCAAGATCCGCGTTGCCGCCAGGATGTCTCCCGGAGGAACGGAGGCGGTGAGGGGCCTGCCCGTCACGCGCCGCAAAGCAGTGAACAGCAAAGCCGTCGAGACGGCGAGGGCTGCGGGCCATAATGCCGCCCACCATCGAGTCGGGTCAAAGGCCTGCGCTTTCCAGTGAGCACCTTCCGGGAGCATCCATGCCGCCATTACCACGCACAGGAGGATTGCATTCCAGGAAATCCAGCGAGCTCTGCCGACCCCACCCGACCCTGCAGATCGGGCAATCAGGGCCAGAAAATGCACCATCAGCAGGGCGGTTCCCCATGCCGTGAGGGGTAAAAGACCGTTTAGCGAGT
>CAZEOY010000348.1:2890-4673 GCA_964513835.1 uncultured Syntrophobacteraceae bacterium | reverse complement strand
GCATCACCATTCTGGCCACCGGGGCACTGCCCAACCGGCCGCGGGAGTATCAGCTGGATCAGCACCAGGCTGTGACGACTCAACTCGACCTCGAAGGGCTCCTGGCGAGAGAGCCTCAGAAGGCGGCGGACTGGAACAACGTCGTCATGATCCAGTGCGTGGGGTCGCGCGTCCCCGAGAACCCCAACTGCTCCAAGGTCTGCTGCCAGGCCGCAGTCAAGAACGCCCTTCGGATCAGGGAGCTGAACCCCGGAGCCCGCATCTTCGTCCTCTACCGCGACATGCGCACATCGGGCTTCGACGAAGACTACTACCGGAGGGCGCGCGAACGCGGGATCATCTTCACTCCTTACGAGATGGACGACAAGCCCGTCTTGGAAACCAACGGCAGCGCGGTTTCCGTGACCTTCACCGATCCCATCCTCGGGCAGCCGATTCAGGTCGATGCGGACTGCCTGGCCCTCAGCACCGGCTTCAGAGCCGACGAGGAGTCGACGGAAGACCTCGGGACCATCTTTCGGCTCGCCCGAACGCCGGACGGCTATTTCCTCGAGGATCACGTCAAGCTGAGACCGGTGGACCTTTCCATTCCCGGGTTCTTTGTGGCCGGGGCTGCGCATTCTCCCAAGAGCATCCGCGAGAGCATCGCCCAGGCACAGGCCGCGGCTGCGCGGGCTCAGACATTCCTCTCCCGCGACGTCATCAATCTCGGTGCGGCCGTAGCTCAGGTGGACGGAGCCAAATGCGCCGCCTGTCTCATCTGCGTGCGGGCTTGTCCCTTTGACGTCCCGTTCATCAACGAGGACGGGTACTCCGAGATCGATCCGGCCAAGTGTCACGGCTGCGGCGTGTGCGCGTCGGAATGCCCCGCCAAGGCCATTCAACTCATGCAGTTCGAGGACGACCAGATCATGGCCAAACTGGACGGACTTCTGGAAAGGATCGTTTGATGGAACAATTCGAACCGATCATCGTGGCATTCTGCTGCCACTACTGCGCCTACACGGCGGCGGACATGGCGGGCAGCATGAGGCTCCACTATCCCGCCAACGTGAAGATCATTCGGGTGCCCTGTTCCGGGAAGGTCGATGCCATCCATGTCATGAAGGCGCTGGAAAAGGGAGCCGACGGGGTAGTCGTGGCGGGCTGCCTGGAGGGGGATTGTCATTTCAAGAATGGAAATACGCGCGCTGCCAGCCGTGTCAAGAGCGTCAAGAAGCTTCTGGATGAGATCGGCATCGGAGCAGAGCGCGTGGAGATGTTCACCATGTCTGCGGGAATGGGCGAACGCTTCGCCCACATCGCCACCGAGTTCACGGAGAAGATCCGGCAGCTTGGGCCCAACCCGGTCAAGGCTGGCGCCGCCGCCGGGATGCATCGCGCCGCGAGCTGAGGTCCCCAAAAAGGAGAGTTTGCAAAAATGATCACCGCCGAACGAAAACCCATGGAAGAGCTCATCGAGTCCATCAGTCCCTACAGGCGTGTCCTCCTGGCCGGCTGCAACGAGTGCGTGACGGTGTGCGCCGCCGGGGGCCGCAAAGAAGTGGGGATTCTTGCATCTGCACTGCAGATGCACTTCGCCAAGGAAGGCCAGCCCATCGAGATTCAGGAGGTCACCCTGGAGAGGCAGTGTGATCCTGAATACGTGGAGGAGCTGGTTCCCCGGATCGACCAGGTGGATGCCGTACTGTCCATGGCCTGCGGGTGCGGGGTCCAGGAAGTGGCCCGGCGCTTCAAGGAAAAACCGGTCTTCCCCGCGGTCAACACCAAATTCATGGGGGCT
>CAZEOY010000348.1:2270-2880 GCA_964513835.1 uncultured Syntrophobacteraceae bacterium | reverse complement strand
TCGGTATCACGGCCGGCGTTTGTCCCATTGCACGGTGTTCCAAGCAGCTGCTCAACGGACCCTGCGGAGGCTCCACCAACGGCAAGTGTGAAGTGAGCCCCGACATGGACTGCGCCTGGCAGCTCATTTGGGATCGGTTGAAATCATTGGGAATGGTGGAGCGCTACGAGGAGAACATCCCGGCCAAGGACTGGCGTTCCGGTGGAGGAGCGGGCCCGCGCAGAATCATGAGAGAGGATCTGGCATCATGAAGACGGAAAGCAGACTGGAGAAGATACTGGCATCGGGAAACCTGGCGGTCACTTCGGAATGCGGACCACCGCGGGGTTCACAGGCCGGCAAGGTCAGGGAAAAGGCGGAGATGCTTCGGGGAGTGGTCGACGGCATCAACGTCACGGACAATCAGACGGCCATGGTCCGCATGTCGAGCCTGGCGGCATGCATCCTGATCAAGGACCTGGGCCTCACCCCCATCCTGCAGATGGTCACACGGGACCGGAATCGGCTGGCCATGCAGAGCGACATTCTGGGAGCCTACGCCCACGGCATCGACACCATGCTCTGCCTCTCGGGCGATCACCCGCACTTCGGGGATCATCCCATGGCAGCC
>CAZEOY010000348.1:0-2260 GCA_964513835.1 uncultured Syntrophobacteraceae bacterium | reverse complement strand
ATGAGGGACGAAGGCAAATTCCAGGGTGGCGAAAAGATCGACGGCCCCCCCAAAATGTTCATCGGGGCGGCGGCGAACCCCTTCGCCGATCCCTTCGAGCTGCGCGTGTCCCGACTCGCCAAGAAGGTGAAGGCCGGGGTCGATTTCATCCAGACCCAGTGCATCTACAACGTACCCAAGTTCGAAAAATGGATGGAAGGGGTGCGGGATCGCGGGCTGCATGAAAAAGTCGCCATCCTCGCCGGCATCACTCCCATGAAATCCGTCGGCATGGCCCGCTACATGAAAAACAAGGTCCCCGGCATGGACGTACCCGATGACGTGGTGAAGCGCATGGGGGGGGTACCCAAAGAGCAGCAGTCGGAGGAGGGCATCAAGATCTGCATCGAGACCATCGAACGGCTCAAGGAAGTCGAAGGTGTCAAGGGCTTCCACATCATGGCCATTGAATGGGAGCAGAAAGTACCTGAGATCGTCGAGCGGGCAGGACTGCTGCCGCGGCCCCAGATCTGAGGGCGGACGAGCAACCGGTTCCAACGAACCTGAGCAAAGGAGATTCCATGAGCAGCAAAACACACATCATGGTGGTAGACGACGATCCGGACCTGGTGGAATCCGTCTCCATGAAACTGGCGGGCAACCAGGACTACCGGATCACCAAGGCTTATGACGGCGTGGACGCTTTCGAGAAGATCAAGCAGGAAAAACCCGACCTGGTCCTGCTGGACGTGATGATGCCGCGCAAGAACGGCTACGAGCTTTGCAACGAGCTCAAGAAGGATCCGCAGTACAAGGACATCATGGTGGTGCTCCTGACTGCCGTGGCCGACAATGTGCAATCGACCACCTACACGCACATGGACGGCAAGTCGACCCTTGCGGACGACTACATCGCCAAGCCTATCGACCTTGACAAGCTTGCGGAGATCGTCAGGGATAACCTGGGACGCTGAGCCTTGGTTCAGCGCCCCATGCAGCTCCACGCAATGGAGTGCCCAACATTTCAGCCGTCATTCCGGCGACCTTTAAGCCGTAACCCAGACCAAGAAATCCGGGTGCGGGAATGAGGACTGCCGGAATGACAAAATCCAAGCGCATGACAGAAGAGACGAGGGTCCCATCAGAGGGAGACGAGGACTGGAGAGGGAAGGTGTTCGATTCCCTTTCGCTGCCCGCTCTCATCCTGAGGCCGGACAGAAAAATCGTCTGTGTTAACCGGAACTTCCAGAAGAAATTCGGCAAGCGGAAGGAGGACTTCGTCGGGCGAACCTGCCACGAATTCTTCTACGACTCCGAAGTGCCCTGCGAAATGGATCTCTGCCCGCTCTCCAAGGTGCTGACGGACCGCGTGGGCCACACCAGCCTGAGAAGGGTGATCGGGGCGTCAGGCAAAGAGGCGTGGGAGGACCGGGTGTTTTCCCCGATACTCGATGATGACGGAAATGTTCTCTACGTCATCGAGAGCATCCGGGATGTCACCAAGGTGAAAACCCTCGAGAAGGAGTTGGTGGGAATCCGGGCCTTCATGGAGAAGCTCGTGCAGAGCTCCACCAGCGGGATCATCGCCGCCAACCGCCGCGGAAGAATCCTGGTCATCAACCAGGCTGCCGAGGAGCTGACCGGCTACACCATGGAGCAGGCGCAAAAGGGTCAAATCAACGCAATGGGCCTCTATCGCCCCGGACAGGCCAGAGAGCTCATGAAGCTGCTCCGGGACGAAAGTTATGGGGGTAAGGGCAAGCTGCCCTGCACCCGGGCGACCCTCATCAACGCACACGGGGAAGAAATCCCCGTGGAGCTCACGGCGGCCATCATCTACGACGGCAACCGTGAAGTGGGCACCATGGGCATCTTCAACGACCTCAGGGAGAAACTGGCCCACGAGGAACGCATGAATCGAATGCTGGCCCGCATCTCCCAAGCTGAGAAAATGGCTTCCCTGGGCCAACTGGCGGCGGGAGTCGCCCATGAGATCAACAACCCCCTGACGGGGATTCTCCTTTTTGCAAATCTCATCCTCGAAAACCTGCCTCCGGATGACCCCACGCGACGAGAGGTGAAATACATCATCGACGACGCCAACCGTTGCGGTGAAATCGTCAAGAACCTGCTCGCCTACAGCAGACAGACCAGCCAGAACAAAGAAATCGTGCACCTCAACACGCTGCTTGAGAACGGCCTGGCTCTCATCAGGGACCAGAAGCTCTTTATGAACATCGATATCGTCAAGGATCTCGCCGACGAAATGATGCTCATCCAC
>CAZEOY010000347.1:0-4706 GCA_964513835.1 uncultured Syntrophobacteraceae bacterium | reverse complement strand
CCCCGGCTTTCGCCGGGGTGACGGTATCGGAGGGTTTTGAGATAGTCTCTAAGTATTGCCGTCGTGAACATCGTAGTGGAACAGAGCTGTCCCTCCGTACCCAGTCGAACGCGGTTCCCCTTCAACATTCGGCCCACATCTCGCAGTTCTGCTCGACGATCATGCCGTATTATGTAGTAAGTAATTTAATGGTGATACTAGCGTATAATCAATGAACACTTCTAATCAGTTTGAAATGGTGATTTGTGGTGGTAGGGGTCCACTTGAGGCGGCTGAAGCCTCCGGCCGGGGTGCAGCGGCTCCGCGGAGCGGAGAGACACGGCTCAAGCCAAGGGGGGATAGCGTCCAACGGGAGTCCACTGGTCCGTTGGCGCCTTCATGGGCAAACCGGAATCCAGGCTTATTGTTGGCTTGCTCACGATGGATTTCGCCGGGGTGGCGATATTCCGGTTCTTGACGGACATACTCTCAAGTTGGGTGGGTTGCGCGGGATGATGCACGGAGGGCGGACTCGAGGCATGATTTCCGCCAGTCACGGGCGGCCTGGGTCCAAAAGCGCCGGTGTCCTGGAGATCCGCCAAGGCCCTTGCGGCCAAAATGGAAGTTGATCTCGACGAAGACCGGATCCCCCGAATCGGGAAACATCAGATCGAACCCCGCCACATCAATGGCCGTCCTGTCGCAGAAGGTTCGAACCGCATCGATGCCCTTCTGCTGGAGGTCAGGCCGTTTATCATGGTCCAGCCGGCCCCCGCGGCAAACGTTATTGTAAAAACGGCCGTCCCCGATGCGAAAGTAACTCACGGCCTGCTGCCCATAGACCACCACGCGCAGATCCATTCCCCCGTGATCCACCCACCGTTGCAGCAACATGGGGCGCTCGGAGGGCAGCCGCTCCATGAAGCGGGGCAGATCCTCCCGTCTCCGTATGGGAAAAACGGTGCTGCCCCCTCCGCCCGCATCGCCTTTGAGGACGCACGGATAGCCTCCCGGTGGATCGTGTCGGGCCGTGTGAGTGATCAGTTCCGCCGCATTCTGGAAGGTTACGCTTTCAGGGTGCCTCACCCCATGGGTCCTGAACAGGGAGATCTGTTGGGTCTTTCCGGAGTGATTGAACCGTGTATCCAGTCGGGGAAACCAGGCTCGACACCATTTCGTGATGCCGCGATAACGCCGAGGTGTCACGTAGCTTGGCAGCAGCACACCGGCTGCGGCCTTCAGGAGCGCCTGGGTTTCAGGGTCATCCAAGGGCGAGAAGATGGGGAGATTCTCCTCCATGGGGATTTCTGGGTGAAAGGACACAAAATAAGGTTCCATCACCTACCATCCACTTCTCAGTCTGTGGGGGAGGCAGGTCCAATTTCCTCCGTGGACGCGAGCACGCTTCGGCGAGCGTTGGAAACTGCCTTGAAAAGTTACGAGTTACGGGTTTCGAGTCTCTAATAGCGCCGGGCGCAAATGGCTGCCCAGATCCGCTGGTTCCCAAGCTGGGCGCTTGGGAACCAGCAACCGTTTGGGGACTTACGCCCGGCGGTACTAGGAGGATGTCCGACAATGCCTCCGGAACGTCATTCCGGCGAAAGCCGGAATCCAGAAATCCGCATGTCTCCTGGATCCCGGTTTTCGCCGGGATGACATCGGAAGGCGATGTGCCCGTTCTCGGACAGCCTCCTAGTTGAAAACCAGCCCCCGATCAGTCTTTTCATCGTTTAAGGTGGCCCGAAGGGCCATGAGGGACTGCCACGGCGATTCCGCATTGTATTCATACCGTGAGATTCATATACTTCGAATCCGGTTCCATCTGGGATTCGGCTCCTGCGACTCCCTCAACATTCAGCCGCCTGGAAGGTTTAACCCATGAAGCCGAAACAGTTCAACGAAGAGCAGCTTTCCTGCCTCGAATACAGCATAGCGCATTTCATGGAGATAGCGCGACAGAATCGATTCGCGGAAAACAGCTCCATCGGTCACGATGCGTCGCGATGTGTCGTTTGTCATGCCGATCTCATTCCTCAGGATTCCTTCCTCACTTACCTCGACGTGATCACTCCCTCAGTCAAGGTGAGGCGGCCCAGGCTGGACCAGGGGCTGGTGGATGAGATCAACAAAGACCTGGCCATGCTCGGAGAAGACTATCGGGTATCCCTCGAATCGCTGGGCCGGGGGGATGAAAGGTCCAGACAGCACTGGATGGACTGGATTCGAACGGCATTGGCGACCGGCTTGGGTCTCCTTTCGGTACACAGCCCCACCAGCCTGGATTTCGACCTCGACGAGGCTGAGGAACAAGAGATGGGAGCCGCCATAGAAGAGAAGATTCAGGAGATCATGAGGGATCAGCTGAATGCCCGGGAGGCGTGACAAGCCGCAGATCCTATGTGGGTAAGTGAGTGGGGCAGACTTTTCGCCATCGATGGAGCGTTTCGCCCGGAGTCTCTCCGAACAGCTCCTCATAAGAAGAGGAGAAACGGATTGGATCCCGATAACCCCATGCCCGCCTCAATGATTCCTCGGTGGTTTCATCAGGAGTGGCCTCCATAAGGTCCTGATGAATCCCATTGAGACGCAGGACGTCGAAGTAAGACTTGGGAGTCATCCCAAGGATATCCAGGAAGGCATATCGAACGGCTCCGCCGCTGGCCCCGGTGATTTTCGTCAGTTCACGCATGGGGATGGACCGTTTCACGTTGGAGCGGAGGTATTCATCGGCTTTTTGCAGCAATTCGTAGCGCTTAAAGCGAGCCGCGCTCATAGTGGGAGAGCCATCGAACTTCGCTGCACCCCAGGCAGCGATGAAGTCATTTTCGAGCTGAGCGATTTCGGTCGCTCCGTTCTCGGTGGCTATGCCGGCGAGAGTCCTGGTCCAGAGCTTTTCAATGCGGTTGAACAGGCGCCTGCCTTCGGGGCCGCTGGGTTGGAACAGTTCAAGATCTCCCAAAGGTCCTCTGGGCTTGAGTGTATCAGGAAGTCTGCAAGTGCAGGTTTGGCCATGCCGTGGAACATAGACGACCGCCCATTTGGTGCTGAATGCCGTTCGGTAGTAGATCGTTGCACCCGGTGGGGCAAAGAGGCATCTTCCTGGCGATGCGGGTTGCCCATTGAGACGCCCTTCGCCTCTGGCATCCAGCAGAAAGCCCAACAGACAGTAGTCGTCAGGGCACAGCATCCGCGTGATGATCGGTGGTGTCGTGTCTCCGACGGAAAGCCACGCGTCACCAAGCCGGGTTTGCGCAAAGGATGCCGCAAACGAACCGGGAGCCAGCAACATGAAGTCGGGGGAGCCGAACGGTAGGGCCCGCCCCAGGACCTCCGGGTTGAAAATGTTCAAAGTAGTGACGGTGGGGGATGTGGAGGACCTGTCCTTTGCGGTTTTCATGGCACTCATGGAGTCCTCCAGGTATGGACGAGGCGTGAGTCAGCTGCACTTGCATCTTCAAACTAAATAATGTTAGCACACCCCATATTCGAAAGGAAGATGACCTGCGAGCAATTCATCATTAGGTTTCTCCTGTGTGTTTTTTCAGGTCCGGGCGAATGGTCGACTTTGTCATCAAACAGCAAACAGTCATCGCTCAGCTGTGGATAGGGGCGCGTGTGGGAAAACAGCTGAAGGGGAGGGGAAGATCATGATGAAGAAACCGATTCTGGACTTGTTTTTCGATCCGCAATCCATCGCCGTCATCGGCGCAAGTCCGAAGGAGAGCTCCATCGGCTTCACTCTCCTGGATAATCTCGTGAAGGACGGCTTCACCGGTCCCATCTACCCTGTGAATCCTCGGCATGAAACCATCCTGGGGTACAGGACGTACGGCTCCATTGCTCGCGTGAAATCCCCCATTGATTTGGCCATCATCGCGGTGCCCATCCGCGGTGTTGCGGAGGTCATGAGGGAATGTGGAGAGGCCGGCGTTCGGGGCGCCATCATCATCTCGGCCGGCGGCAAAGAGGTGGGGGATGAAGGAGCGCGCATCGAGCAGGAAATCAAGGCTGAGGCAGAACGCTGGGGTATCCGTTACCTCGGGCCCAACTGCATGGGCATCCTGTGTCCCCCAAACCGGCTCAACGCGAGCTTTGCAGCGCACTCCGCCGAGCCCGGGAGCCTTGCACTGCTCTCCCAGAGCGGGGCTATCTGCAGTGCGATCCTCGACCTGGCGGCCACGGAGAAGATCGGCTTCTCCCATTTTGTGAGCATCGGCTCCATGGCGGATTTGGACTTCGCCGATATGATCGACTACCTCGGCAACGACCCCCGAGCACGCAGCATCATCATCTACATGGAAAACATGACGCGGCATCGCAAGTTCATGAGTGCAGCCCGTTCGGTGTCCCGCGTCAAACCCATTATCGTCGTCAAATCCGGTCGCAGCGAGGCAGCCGCCAAGGCGGCGGCTTCGCACACCGGGGCAATGGCAGGCCAGGATGAAGCGTACAATGCGGCATTCCGACGCGCCGGCATCATCCGGGTGGATACCATCAGTCAGCTCTTCAGCTGTGCGGAGGCTCTGGGGAAGATGCGGCGACCGACGGGAGGCGAGCTCGCCATCGTGACCAACGCCGGCGGCCCCGGGGTCATGGCCGTGGATGCTTTCAGCAAATGGCAAAAGGATCCCGCGACCTTGAGCTCCGAGACCCTGGGAAGGCTGGATGCCTTCCTGCCCCCGTTCTGGAGTCGCTCCAACCCCATCGACATTCTTGGGGATGCACCG
>CAZEOY010000346.1:0-4708 GCA_964513835.1 uncultured Syntrophobacteraceae bacterium | reverse complement strand
GATGGCCCTTGAAGTCATCCCCATTCCTCTGGAAAGGTTTACACCAGCCGTGGCAGCCTACGCGGCACAGGATTACACCATTTCAAAGGCTGGATTTTTGCCGCTCGCAGGATCCCGGTGGTCCAACGATCCCTTTTCGTAGAGAGTCCGGGCTCGCTCAAGTGCCTTGGATGCCAGGCATTCATCCCAGGTGAGGGTGAGGTTCTCTTCTCGCGCCAGCTGGAAGAGTCTTCGCGCCTTTTCCTGAGGGCTTTCGACTGACTTGCGGATCGGAGGCGGAGGAAGAGATGGGGTTTGCCTGACTTGCTTCTGGCTGCTTTCGACTCTCTCCAATGATTCCCCGAGCCCTGCCGGTCCCTCCCCACTTTGACTCAGGGCCTGTTCCTTTGCCCTATCCATGGCCTGTTCGAGCTGGATCTCCATGGATCGTCCTCCACCCACGACGACCCTCGAGACCATCAGTTCACGGTTCAGGAGGTAGACCATCGGGAGGATCAGGTGGGAGTGGTATGAATCTATGACTCCCGCATCGTCGACGAGAAGCGGAAATGAAATCGGGGTTTCCCGTGTGAAGGTATTTGCTCTTTCTGCACTGGATGATGTGACGGCAAAAGCCCTGACATTGAGATCCCGATAAGACTCCAGAAGTGCATTGGCTCTCGACAAGGCCGTGCGGTTCGAGCTCGAATCCAGGTCACAGAAGAACAAGATCACGAGCTCACCTCCTCGAACCTCCGTCAGGTCATGGCGGCGTCCCTGCAAATCCGAGAGAGTGAAGGCAGGGGCGGCCTGATCGGGCGCCAACTGGCCCCAGCAATTGGGAACTGCTCGAGTCTCGACCCCGAGCACTCCCACGACGGCCATCCATACGAGGAGTCTTCGCAGAGGATATCGGAAGGGATTGATCGACTTCAACATCTTAATGGGTGATCCAATGCACATGGAATTCCTGTCGCGGGTCACATCGCCTGTCCCCGGAATGAGGCGCTGAGGTGCTTTCCAATGGAGCTTCTCTTATTCCCCATTTGCCGTGGTGAAGTCAATTGTGAAGCGGTGGTCGCCCTCTTGCACGAAGTACGGGGGTGTTCTCGATCAGCTCATCTGCTGCGAAAAGTCTCAAGTTTCAGGTTTCAAGTCTCAAGTCAGCAGCAGCCCCCGTGGGCCTTTTCATCGTTTTGGGGTGGCCCGCAGGGGCGTGAGGCGCTGCTGTGAAGAAACTGTTTCAAAGCCCTGCACCTTCTTTCGGTTCGTTTTCTGTCGTTGACTTCCTGCAACAGATCATGGCTTGATGAGCCATACCGACGACGGTCATGTCCAGGTTGGGGTCGGAGAGATTTCCATGCCCCTTGAACCAATTATTCAAGGGGGGCCTCCGAAGACGGGCCGACCGCAACAGGAATGATCATTACAAACTGGACCATGTGATGGAAAGGCAGACCGTGAGAACACTCAAAGAGACACTTTCACTCCTGTCGTATCAAGATGCCGTGAAGATGCTGGGCCCTAATGGCCCCCAGTTGCTGCGTAAAGGCGGTCAGTACGACATCGACATCGACCTGGATGTCAGGTTGACGGACAGCCTTTATTGCACCGCCTGGGGCGACTCCGTCGTTCAAATCGAACGCGCGCGGGAGACAGAATCTGAATTGCTCTGCCGATGCAGTACCTGCAGAGAAATGTGTGAGCACATCGGGGCCGCTCTTTCCCTGGCCCTCGAAGAGAAGCTGCTGCTGGGGCTTTCAGCACCGCCCGTCGAGGAGGTGCCGAAAGAAAGTCACAGCGTGGAGGATCTCGTCGCTCTAGCCCTGGCCGACCGAGAAGAGAGAGCCAGGACGGAGAGAATGGAGATCAAATCCATGACTCCCGAAGAAATCTGGACGGACTACGCGGTTACGAGCCTGGTTTCCGGGAAGACTTATCATGTCGTGCTGCGCGGGTGGGAGAGGGGGGACTCCTACTGTTCATGCCCGGATTTCCGCAAGAACACGCTTGGAACCTGCAAACACATCATGAAGACTCTCGATTGGGCCAGGAAGCACTTCAGCAAGGCGGCGCAGGACGTGC
Organism: uncultured Syntrophobacteraceae bacterium; assembly: GCA_964513835.1. Classification (GTDB taxonomy): domain Bacteria; phylum Desulfobacterota; class Syntrophobacteria; order Syntrophobacterales; family Syntrophobacteraceae; genus JALOOX01. The sequence continues at coordinate 2,644 of CAZEOY010000346.1, read as the reverse complement.
CCTACGAAGTTCGGAACCTCTACGTGCATCTGACCTATCACGATGACGTCGAGCTCAGACTGGCCCCTCCCGGGAACCTGCCGACGGAGGTCGTGGACATCCTGCAGCCTGTGGCCGATGCCCCCATCAGCGACGTCGCCGATCTCATGCAGCGCATCACCAAAGTGGAGCGCCTCGGTCATGATGTGTTCATCTATCCGGACGCCGAAGAGCACATCAACAGGATGCTCTTGCTCCTCAACATCCAGAAAAAGATCTCCGAAATCCGGAAGGATCCCGTCAATCATCCTCTGAGGAAATCCCTGCTCAAGGTGGAACTGCTGCCCTATCAGCTGGACGGCCTGGCCTTTGCCGCCGAACGGGGCCGAGCGATTCTGGCCGATGACATGGGGCTCGGGAAGACCATCCAGGGAATCGGCGCGGCCGAGCTTCTGGCCCGGGAGGCAGGGATCTCGAGAGTCCTCGTCGTCTGTCCGGCCTCCCTCAAATCCCAATGGCGCATCGAAATCGAGAGATTCACGGACCGTCCGTGCCAACTCATCCTGGGGGCCGCCGAAGCTCGATCGACCCAGTATTCAGACCCCGACGCCTTCTTCACCATTTGCAACTACGAACAGGTGCTCCGCGACATCGATGCCATCGAGACGGCTCGCTGGGATTTCATCATTTTGGATGAGGGGCAGCGTATCAAGAACTGGGAATCCAAGACCAGCCGGACCATCAAGGGGCTCAGGTCGCCCTTCGCCCTGGTTCTCTCGGGCACCCCTCTCGAGAACCGCCTGGACGAGCTCTATTCCGTAGTGGAATTCATCGACGACCGCCGCCTGGGGCCTGCCTTCCGTTTCTTCGACATGTACCGGGTCATGGATGAAAAAGGGAAGGTTCTCGGATACAAGAACCTCGATGATCTTCGCGCCCGTCTCAAACCCATCCTGCTGCGCCGCACACGCCGGGAAGTCATGACGGAGCTGCCCCCGCGCACCACGGAGATCCGTCGGATTCCACCCACCGATGAGCAGATGGTGCTCCACAATGCCCAGAAGAAGACCATTCAGGGTATCCTCAAGAAGCGCTACCTGACGGAAATGGACCTGCTGCGCCTCCAAAAGGCCCTGCTCATCTGCCGGATGGCCGCCGACAGCACTTTCCTGGTCGACAAGACGGATCCGAGCTACTCAAGCAAGCTTGCCGAGCTGGACACGCTGCTGGATCAGCTCACCTCCGAGGAGGACAGAAAGATCGTCCTCTTCTCCGAGTGGACTACCATGCTCAATCTCATCGAGCCGCTGCTGCACAAAAGGGGGCTCGACTTCGTGAGGCTCGACGGCTCGGTCCCGCAGAAGAAGCGGCAGCAGCTCATGCACCGTTTCCAGAAAGAGCCGGAATGCAAGCTCTTCATCACCACCAATGCCGGTTCAACGGGCCTCAACCTGCAGGCGGCCAATACGGTCATCAACGTGGACCTTCCCTGGAACCCGGCCATCTTGGAGCAGCGCATCGCACGGGCTCACCGTATGGGGCAGAAGCGGCCCGTCCAGGTGTACCTGCTGGTGACTGAATACACCCTCGAGGAAAGCCTTCTCGGGACGCTGTCGGCCAAGCAGGAGCTCGCCCTGGCGGCCCTGGACCCGGATTCCGATGTGACCCGGGTGGACATGACCAGTGGGATCGAGGAGCTCAAACGGCGCCTGGAGCGGCTGCTGGGAGCCGGCCCCGATGCGGCCATCGATGAGAGCAGGAGAGCCCGCGTCGAACGGGAAGCGGCTGCGGCCGCCGCCCGCAGGGACCGCGTCGCCATGGCGGGCGGGCAATTGCTGAGTGCGGCTTTTACCTTCATGGGGGAGATGTTTGCACAGAAGGCGGACAACCCTGAGGCATCGGAGCTGGCGCAGACGCTCAAGGAGAACCTCTCCCAGTGCCTGGAGAAGGGGCCGGATGGAACGCTCAGGATGACGGTCACCCTGCCCGATGAATCGGCCCTGGACAACCTGGCCAGGTCGCTGGCTCAGATCATCCAGGGGGCGTGAGAAGGGAAATCACCGCGAAGGTGCAAAGTAACGTAAAGGACAAAAGGGACGGAAGGGACTTGGTACACGTCCACACAATTAAGGGCTCGAATTCGCAAACGTCATCTCGGCAGTCTTTTAGCCGGGATCCAGGTCTTCCTTTGCTTTTGCTGGTTCCCAAGCTCCAGCTTGGGAACCAGCTGAACCAGCTGATCTGGGCAGTCATTTGCGCCCGGCCTTACTAGGTGGCTGTCCGAGAACGGGCACATCGCCTTCCGTTGTCATCCCGGAGGCATTGTCGGACAACCTCCCAGGTGGCTCCGTCATTCAGGTTGGGCCGATCCTTTGGGGTAGCTTCCGAGAAGCTTCAGGAACTCTGTCTTTCCTCGAAGCTCCTCGAGGATGGCACTGAAGCGCTCGTCGAAAATGTCGATCTCCACATCGGCATAGAACAGGTATTCCCAGGGTCTCGTGTCGATGGGGCGCGATTCGAGCTTGACCAGGTTGATATGGTTTTCCGCAAAGATCTTAAGCACCTCGCAAAGGCTCCCCGGCTGGTCACTCACCGAGAAGATGATGGAGGACTTGTTCCGTGGCCCCTCGAGAAAGTGGTCGCGCGATATGACCACGAACCGTGT
>CAZEOY010000345.1:0-4711 GCA_964513835.1 uncultured Syntrophobacteraceae bacterium | reverse complement strand
CTGCGCACACTGCGGGCATTGCGAGATGAGGTGTTTGTCAGCACCGGGACGGAGTTGCGCAAGAACAGGGCCAGGGTGCTCCTTCAGATCATGAAGGACCTGGTTCGGGCCGCGGATGAAGAGACCAGGCTTCAGCTCGCCCGGGATTTCAGAGAGGCGGCCACGGGTAAGCCCAGGGCCATCGCACGTCAGCTGCACAAGTATCATCTGGTGGAAATGCCTGAGGAATGGAATCAGATCGCTTTCGACGACCACGTCCACGACGCCAACACCAAGGGCCGCAAATCCGCGACCCACTTGATCATGGATGCATGGATCAAAGGCATTCGGCGCCTGAGGGTGATTTATTACAACTATGTCCCTCCGGAAGTGGTCCAGGAGCTTTCGGAAGCGGCGGAGATCATGGGCGTCCATGTGCGTGTAGGTATCGAATATTGCGCCCGTTTTCGAGGACGGTATGTTCGATTCATCTATACGCCACGCGGATTCAATGATGCCAAGGATTTTGTGGAGTTTCTCAACGAGCCCAGGATCAGCGAGTTCATGGCGGAAGGCCGCGAGGCTTCCCGGTATCAGCAGGCATATACGTTTTCCGTACTGGAGGCGTTCAACCTGGTTCACCGGGAGGCCATCAACCGCGAGTTCGGGGTCGAGCTTCCATTCCTAACCACTTCCGACCTGATGGCTCTGGTGGGGACGGGGCAGCCCTCTTTGCACCACATGTCCAAGCTCATTTACGACCACCTTCTGCGGCTGTTTCAACAGAAGCTTCTGGAGCTTCGGGAGTGCTGTCTCCCGGGCAATGAACAGCAGTATCAGGAAGCCCAGGAGCTTGTGGAGCGGATGAACAGCCTCGACATCGAGGCCATCTCCGATCGTTATCTCCGTCCAGCCAGAAATCCGGGCATTCACAACCCCTTCATTCCGCTGGAAAACGACGGCGCTCCCGCCCTGCTGCAGCTCCCGCCCCGCACCCTCCTGCAGCGCCTGGAGTCGCTTCACGTCGGGTATCGCATCACCCTCAATCTCAGCGGTTTGAAGGCCGAAGACGTTCTGGAGCTGCTCTACGATTGCGAAGGGGGCATCACTCGGCTCGAGATCTTCAATTTCAAAGATGAAATATTTGGCAACTGTCCCGACACGCCCCGCATATTGGAGCTGCAGGCTGCCATAAACTCCGGCAATGCCGTGCAGCTCAAGCGCTGCGTGAGGGGCATCGTGCAGGACCTGGGAGACGATCGGGATGAGCAGAAGCAGAAATTGTCCCTCATCCTCGACCATCTCAACGACTTGCGGGACTATTACCGGAGCACACCGCTCAAATCCAGGATCGGGACCGATTCCACGGGCGGTTCGTCCAAGGTGCCGGGCATGGGTCTGGTGGTGGTGGATACGCTGCCGGCGCAATGCCGCAGGGAATTGAACAAGGTGCCCTACTTCCCGGCGAAAATTCCGGTACGGATTCAGGTTTTTCGCCGGCGAACCTATTGCGATCATCAAGGGTACGATGCCAATGGCAATGGATCGTGGCCGGGTATGGGGAGGTTTCTTCTTCCCAGATACAAGGAGGACTGGGTGGTCGGCGAGTATCGAGCCGCAGCCCCGGCCAGCAGCAACCTCCGCGCCCTGGGAGGGGTGTCAGGCATGGAGGGGAACAAACTGCGCCTGAACTGTCCGGACACGTCACGCGAACGGGGCCTTCCCCATTTGCGCTACGTGAACACGCACATCAAGAACTGCCTCAAGGTACTGCTCGGTTTCACCCCTGCCTTCGCCACGTTCGCCCTGACAAAAGACTGGTGGGTGCTGGCTTATCTGGGGGCGTTCATCTGGTTTGGCATCACGGGGCTCAGAAACATCATTCAGTCCGTGCTCGGGGCCGGAGGCTTTCGCCGCTCTCCTTTACTGCGTTGGACCGAATACGTGAACTGGAACCGGCTGGCCGACTCGCTCATGTATACGGGTTTTTCGGTGCCTCTGCTGGATTACCTGGTCAAGTCGCTGGTTCTGGACCAAAGATTCGACGTGACCGTCCAGACAAACCCCGTTGCTCTGTACAGCACCATGGCCGCAGTCAACGGTCTTTACCTCGCCAGCCACAATCTTTTCAGGGGGCTTCCCAAAGTCGCGGCCATGGGCAACCTGTTCCGAGCGGTGCTCTCCATTCCCTTGGCCCTTCTGCTCAATTTCTCCATCGAGGTCGGACTGGACGCCGCCGGCGTTTCGGCCGTCACCGCGGTGCTGCAAAAATGGGCGGCAATCATTTCCAAACTGGCCTCGGACACCGTCGCCGCATTCATCGAGGGATATGCGGATCGAGGTGTGAACTTTCGTGAACGCTATCTGGACTACACGGCCAAAATCAAGCAGGTCTTCGACACCTATGCACAGCTGGAGCTTCTGCATCCCCAGGAAGAGATTCTCGGCGTCCTGGAATCCTCGGAGCGACTGCTCTGTCCCGTATCGCGCAGGGAGGAGAGCCTCAATCTGGCGGTAATCGTCAATGCGCTGGACTTGATGTACTTCTGGATGTACCAGCCACGAGCCAGACATGTCCTCAAAAGGATGGTGCGGCAGATGAACCCGGAGGAGCGCAAAGTCTTCCTGCTCTCTCAATCGGTGCTGCAACGGGAACGTGAGATTTCCCAGCTGTTTCTGGACGGCCTGGTGGGCAGGAGTTTTTCCAGGGCCCTTGCGTTCTACCTGGCGCGCTGGCACAATTATCTGGATGACCTCCAGCGAATGGCCTCACGGTTCGCTGCGGCGGAGATGAAATCATCCTCGCAGGCTGAAAAGCAGGCGGAGGGATGAAGGCGACGCTTGCTGCGCGACTCCATCCTCTCCCCCCAATGCTGTTGAATTGAGGGGTCAACAGCATTGATCCTCTCCCCTGGCGCTCCGGACAGCGTCAAATCTGATCGTTGTCCGAAATGAACACGGTGGCGGAATTGGACTGCGGGTCCTCATCGACCTGGTATTGGCGGTTTGGAAGGATCGTGACCGTGACCGTCTCTTCGGGTTCGGCCAAAGCGTCGTCTTTGGGCTGGACCGTCACAACCAGCGAAGACTGCCCGGCAGGAATGGTGAACCTGCTGAGCCTCGGATAATCAGATCCGTTCTTCGCTGTGCCCGAGACCTTGCATTTCACTGCAAGCGCCGTTTGTGTGCTGCCCGTCCTTGAAATGGTGAACCGGCCCGGGTCCGGTCCAGCCTCGGAAGCCCGGTCATCCGTTGCTTGGATGGACACGGTGGGAAGGGGCTGTTCATCGTCGAGGATGGTGATCATAGCAGTTCCGGGACTTTCAAACTGGTAGGCCCCATCCGCAACAAGACTGATTACAACCGTCTCGTCTCCCTCAAAGATTCTGTCATTCTTGAGCTTCAAAAGGATATCCGCGAAGCCGGCATTCGCCGGAATCTTCACGGAACCGGTGAGCTTCTTGTAATCGCTCCCGTTTGTGGCGCTTCCTCCTACCGCATATTTTACGGTCAGCGCTCCGCTGCTGCCTTCATTCCGTGATACCCTGAAGGCGGCAGGGGTTCGGGATGACTCCAACACCTCGTTGGGGTTGTCGAGCACAGAAAGAGTCACTTGTGGACCGGTTCCCTGGGGAGGGGCCTTGGAATAATCGAGGGTAAGCTCACGGGTTGATCCCGCGGATATGTTGATGGATTGGCTCTCAGGACGGGTCCATCCCTCGACGACCTTGCATTCGACCGTGTGCGGACCGGGCGCCACGGAGTGGTCGGTGTCTCCACTGTCCCGCCATGGTCCGCCGTCCACTCTCCATTGCGCCCCAAGGGCGACCACATCGCTCGGGGAAATGTGAACCCTGATGGAGCCAAGCAGCGCGACATAAGCTCCAGTTGTCGACACCGTCTGCCCCGAAGGGATATTCAAGGTCTGATCGACGGGCTTTGTCCAGCCGGCCAAATCCTTGAACTCCACCTTGTGGAGTTGACTGGAGCTCAGATTGGGTACCATGGCCCCGCTGTTTTGCCATGGTCCGCCGTCCACTCTCCACTGGGCGCCTGCATCAATGGCCTGCTGGGGATGGATGGTGACCGTAAGTGAGGCCGTCGGAGGCGCAATCGCCAGATTGGCCAGCCATGCTTCCGTGTTCCCGTCAGGGTTGATTCCCTCGCCTACGATCGTCAAACCGTCAGCGGAAACGGCGTTGGCGCTTGTGATCACCCAACCGGTCAGATCCAGCCCGAACTCATCGATCAGGACGCTGCGGAGATTGCGCATCCCATTGGTGGCGTCCCATATGAATGCCTCATACCCCAGCTCAGAACTACCCTTGCCGACAATGATTGAACCGTCCCCGTTGGTCCCTTCCGCTCGACTGAGGAAGTCTCCACCGGGCAAGTCGCCCAGCCCGATCATCCCATCGCTCTCCGTCCAGATGAAGGCCTCAATGCCCTCTGCCGACCCACTCTCCCCGACCACAACCAGTCCGTCCCCAGAGACCCCGAGAGCGGTACTCGAAAAACCTCCCGCAAGAATGCCCAGGTAGGTCATGCCGCCGACTTCCGTCCAGCGAAAGGCTTCAGCGTTGGCTCCTCCAACCACCACAGTTCCGTCGGCTGAGACATCATAAGCCACACCAGCCGGAGCGAGATAGACAACACCTGTGCTCTCGGTCCAACGAAAGGGGAGCCATCCTAATCCGACGACGACGGAACCGTCATCTGAGACACCCTTGGC
>CAZEOY010000344.1:1278-4737 GCA_964513835.1 uncultured Syntrophobacteraceae bacterium | reverse complement strand
GCCTCGAATCCCTCAATGCAGCCACCGCCACCGCTATTGCTCTTTACCTGTGGGCTCGCAGCCGCTCTGAGCTTGGCTGAGACCAGGATGGCCAGGGAAGAGCAGGGTCAGCGCAGGCAGTCAGGCCTTGTGGCTTGATAAGCCTCAAGAGGGGCGTCATGGTCACAGCACGGAAGATGACCGAGGTTGAGACGACGCTGAGGAGAATCAGGGGAAGCCTACGCACTTTGTTTCTGACAGGAGACCACTTATGCAGGGCGAGAATAACCTTCGCCCTGCATAAGCTCGTCGGCTGGCAGGTTAAGTGCGGAGTCGATTCCCGCACGAACGGGCAATCGCCGGACGGATTCCTAAGATTGGATCGGGATGATATCGAGAACAACCCGCCGATTCAACTGGCGACCAGCCTCAGTGGCATTGGATGCGATGGGCCGGGTCTCCCCGAAACCGCGGGCAGAAATCCTCCTGGGGTTGACGCCCGAATCGGCCAGCGCATCTGCAACGGCCCGGGCCCGAGCTTCGGAGAGGGTGTAATTGGACTGCTCGGAGCCGGTGCTGTCCGTGTGGCCGCTGATTTGCACCCGAGTTTCGGGATAGCGATTGAGGATGTTGGCCACCCGATCGATTTCGTCATACGCGCCGGGCTTGAGTCGATAAGAGCCCACGTCGAAGAGCACATCGGTCCGGAAGGTGATGGCGAGATTGTCCCCCTGTCGCTGCATGCTCGCCCCTTGCATCCTGGCCATTTCAGCCTGGAACTCCCGCTCCTGCCGATCCATGTAATCACCGATCATACCGCCTGCCAGACCACCCACCGCGGCTCCCGCGACGGCGCCCAGAACGGTCGATCCCGTGTCACGGCCGATGGCCTGACCCAAAGCGGCGCCCGTGGCAGCACCCACCCCTGCTCCGACAAGCACTCCCGTGTCCCGATGTGTAGCACAGGCCGACAGCGTGAAAACTGTGATGACGCACAACAACAGCCAAGTCTTCTTCATCTGCTTTCTCCTTTCATTGTGTTGCCTTTCATGACGACAGGATCCCAGTACCGGGAATGTCTGCCCGACACCCCCTTCACACAAAGCGCGGCACTACCTGTATCGACAAGGTGCGAACGAAGGCCTGCCGCTCCGTCCCATCGCGGCATCTCAATCCTTGTCCATCTCCAGCAGTGCGTGAGGGTCAGGGACTGGACGCACAATGCCTAGCGGAAAATTAAGGGATTCCGCGTGAAGATGCAACCATCCAGGTGCAACAGCCATCCGGTCCTGCACCCTTCTGACCCCTGCAGATCATCCCGTGGCGGTCGTCGTCGGGTATACCATCTTTTGTGGCTTCGGTATAAGATGGTTGAAGGCAGGCCATGGGCTCCCCGGGCAGTCGAGGCACGATCCACATAGCCGGAGCGAGAAAAGGGGTATGAGACGGATTCTCTTTGTTGAAGATGATGAAGGGCTGCGCGTGACCCAGTCCATCTATTTGAAGCAGGAAGGCTTCGACGTCACGGCGGTGGCCGATCGAACTGCCGCCCGTGCGCGACTCACTCGGGAGCTGTTCGACGTGGTCGTCACGGATCTCCGCCTTGGAAAACAGAGCGGACTGGACGTGGTGCGCGATGCCCGCGAACTGCAGCCCTTTGTCGAAATCATCGTGATCACGGGCTATAGCTCAGTAGAGAGTGCCGTAGAGGCCATGAAGGAGGGGGCTTACGACTACCTGACCAAACCCGTGGACCCGGAAGTGCTGGTGCGGATCATTCGGAAGGCCGTCGAGCACCAGGATCTCAAACGCCAGGTGACCGCCCTGAAGGACAGTATCGCCCGTGAAACCGGCCTCGACCAGATCGTGGCCGTCAGCCCGGGGATGCGGGAAATCCTCGCCACCATTGCGGCCGTTGCGGATACGGACGCAACCGTGCTCATCGAAGGAGAGAGCGGAACCGGCAAAGAGCTCATGGCCCGCCTGATCCATCAGCGCAGCGACCGGGCCGATAGGCCTTTCCTCGTGATCAACTGTGGGGCTATGCCCGAAAACCTTCTGGAAAGCGAGCTTTTTGGGCATATGCGAGGGTCGTTCACGGGAGCTCACAAGGATCACAAGGGGCTCTTCGAGGCCGCCGACGGAGGCACGCTCTTTCTGGACGAGATCTCGGAGGTCTCCCCCGGCTTCCAGGTCAAGCTGTTGAGGACGCTGCAGGAGCATACCATTCGCCGGGTGGGCGATACGAGAGAGGTGGGCGTGAACGTGCGCGTTATCGCCGCCACCAACCAGGATCTCAATCAGCTCGTCCGGGATGGCAGATTCCGCAGGGACCTTTTCTTTCGGATCAAAGTGATCCCCATCCGCCTTCCCCCCCTCCGCAAACGACGTGAGGACATTTTGCCCCTGGCCGAAAGCTTTCTGTCGCGCCTTGCTGACCGAATGGGGCGACGCCCCCCCAGGCTGACCGAATCGGCGCAGCAAAAACTGCTCCAGCACGATTGGCCCGGAAATGTTCGCGAGCTCGAAAACACTCTGGAACGGGCGCTTATTTTCAGACGCACCGATGAGATCCATGGTGGGGATCTCTCGGTGGAAACCTGTATTCCCACACGGGAATGTCGCGATGACGAAGTGAATACCTGGATGCTGCCCCTCCACGAGATCGAAAAGCGCCATATCCTGGAGGTCCTGGATCGATGCGGCGGCAACAAGGCGCGTGCAGCAGAAGTGCTCCGCATCGGATATAATACGCTGTGGCGAAAGCTTAAGATATACGGCACGATGGATTGATCGGGACAAAGAGGAAGCGAGCCGGCATTCTCCGGAAGACGCCCGTGGCGGGATGGCCCCTGAAACGAACAGTGCACACCAATGCCAATGCCGCTCTTGAACCTGAAACCTTTGACTTGAGACTTGAAACTTGAAACCACGAGCTCGAACCTCAAAACCCGAAACTCGAAACCTTACCGAACAGGATGCTGCATCCGAAAGGGATCGTCTGAGGGCCATCCTCGACAGCATGGAGGATGGAATCTACATCGTGGGACGGGACTATCGCATCGATTTCATGAACCTGGCTCTACGCAGTGAAATGGGCAATGGAGAAGGGAAGCTCTGCCACGAGTTTTTCGGCCATGATGTCGACAGCTGCGATGACTGCCAGCACGGCATGGGCTCCTTCGGTCCCCTGATCCGTCGGGAGTGGACTGTCGCCGCCACGGGCAAGACCTACGACATGGCCGTGGCGCCCATTCACGAGCCCGGCGGCCATATCTCGAGGCTTCACATCCTGCGCGACATCACCGAAAGAAAGCAGCTGGAGGCTCGGCTGCAGGAATATTCCCTTCATCTCGAAGCCAAGGTCCGTGAGCAGGCGGACAGACTCCTCCGCCAGGAGCGGCTTGCCCTCCTGGGAGAGATCTCCGCAGGGCTCGCCCATGAAATCCGCACACCGCTCGGCGCCATCATCACCGGGAT
>CAZEOY010000344.1:0-1268 GCA_964513835.1 uncultured Syntrophobacteraceae bacterium | reverse complement strand
CATCAGAGCGAGGATGATCGCAGGTTGCTTTTCGACTTGCTCATGCGCGAAGCGACGCGTCTGAAAGACAAAGTGACCGAATTCCTGACCTATGCCAGGCCCCGCACTCCCCAATTGGCCCTCGTTTCCATACCATTGCTCCTCCACGACGTGAGAAGCCTCGTTGCTGCGGACGAGACCCTGGTGGGGCAGGTTCATCTGGAAAGCACCGCGGACCCCCGTGTAGCTGTATGGCCCATGGACAGAGACCTCATGAAGGAGGCCCTCCACAATCTCTGCGTCAACGCCCTCCAGGCCCTTCAGGGGAAGGGCAGCCTTCGGCTGGAGGCTCGGCCCATCGAAGGCGCCCTGGAGCTCCTGGTGAAGGATGACGGACCGGGCATACCGGTTCACGAAATCCAGAATATCTTCAAGCCGTTCTACACGCTGCGATCCGAGGGGACGGGACTGGGGCTTTCCATCTGTCGCGAGATCATCGAGAGCCACGGAGGCCGACTCTCGGCCTCGAGCATCCCGGGCCGGGCGACGACCTTCCGGATCCTCCTGCCCGATCCTGAGAGGCATGGGGGCGAGCATAACCCGCTATGATAAATCATTCCCCTTCCGCTGGGTATGGGGAGTGTATTCGTGAGGGATCTCTGCATTTTGAGCAGGTCTTGTGGATTACCGCCCTGGACAACCGGCGGGAAAAGAATCCGCCGATTTGCGAGCCACCTGCCCAAGTGAATCGGGTGGCAGGGCCGGGGTGCATCCCGGCCTGAATGGCATTTCAAAAGACGGCCGGGAGGCAACCCGCCCTACCGTTTGAGCCAACAGGCCCTCGATGGCTTCCAGCACTGAGGAGAAGGGACACATCTCAGAGCACGACGGCGTTTCATGCCCTGAAAGGGATGTTCAAGGCAGCCTTCGGCGGCGAGCGATGCCTTGGGTACCGGTTGCCATTCCATCCTGGCATAAGTCATTCCATGTTGGAACGGTCGATGTCCCCCCTCACTTTCCATCCGAGTTTTTCCTAAGATCTAACTTATTGAAATAATGAAATATATATGTATTGCCTCCATCGGCATGCGATTTGCGAAGGGTTCTCCATGCCAGGGCCAGTCGGCCTTATGCCAATGGGAATCACATTCAAACATGAGGAGAATATCGATGGCAGCAGAGAAGCCGAAAAAAGTACTCAATTACCGGGATCTGTCGATTTGTGAATCCACCATCACCATGCTGCAGAAGATGGCGGATGACGGGGTGGAAAACGCCTTCACGCGTGC
>CAZEOY010000343.1:0-4745 GCA_964513835.1 uncultured Syntrophobacteraceae bacterium | reverse complement strand
GCCGCCCTCTGATTTTCTGGCTTTGCTCGGAGGGCTTCGCCGCCTGGGCGGGGGCAACGGCTGAACTTGGCATCAGTGGGTGCTGAAGGGCGGCCGCAGTTTGAAGTGCACGGATGTGAAAGGTTGGTTATCGCTCGCCGGTTGATCCATGCGGGGGCGCTTTTGATCACTACTCTTCCACATCCTCCTCCTGATCCATTTCCTCATCAATCTCTTCATCGGGCATCTCAGCCGCCGGAGCCGGATTGGGATTGACATTGGGACGTCTGCGACTCATCCGGGGTGAAGGCTGACCTGTGTTCGCCGCTCCTGATTCGGGACTGAGCGCTCCTGGTGCGGGCTGGCCGGGCGCCGCACCCGGTTCGGGTGATTGCCCCGGTCTGCCTCTCGGATCCCTTGGGCCGCCCGGAGCATTTGCGTTGCCCGCAGCATCCTGGGGCGGCGGGGTTGGAGGCAGTGGAGGCAGGACCTTTCCTGTGGCATAGAGGTAGAGCTCGAAAGTCTCACCGTCTTTTTCAACGGAGATGCTTTTGAGGCCAATCTTGTTGACAACATAATCGCTGATCTTTTCGCCCTCCCGCACGGACACGAAGGGGGAACTCTCCTTTCCCTTCTCCTTGCCCGGCATCTGGCCCTTGACGCGGATCAAGGCTTTTCGGGTCTCTCCATGGATGATGATGCCGTCCAGCTGGAGCGCCTTGGGGGGGACGCTGGGTTTTGAGCTTTTGGTCGTTGACGTCGCCTCTTCGGGAGAGGGAGGCTTCCGATCCGGGGAAAACAGGTTGCGCTCTACGATTATGGGGTTTGAAAAGGACGGGGCTGCAAGTCCAAAAAACCATGCCAGACAGGGAACAATGACCACTGCAGGCCACATCTTAGACAGTTTCATTTCATCTCCTCCATCATGACATCAGGATGTCACTAAATCCATAATATACATCCTTTCACTTTTTCGGGAAACTGCTTAAGTTTCTGATGGTACAGGTGCGGGGAACCGCATCGATTCTGAGGCGTCATTGAGCGATCTGAAGGCCGGGACTTCGGAGGTGGGGTGAGTGCTGTGAGCCGCAGGCACCCTGCAAATGTGTGGACCGCTTCTGAAGCCCGTCGCTGAAGGGGGCTGAAGTTTACATTCAACCAGGGATCTGTTAAGAATCCCCCGCATCAATGGAAGCTACTCATCCCAGGAGTACATATGCAAGAAGAGACTTCTATCCTGCGCACGTTTCAAAGAGAACTCAGACTCGCGGACGACCAGCTCAGGCAATTGCAGAAGACATACTTCACCGGCGGCCTTTCTTTTGTGGATGCCTTTGAAGATATTGGTATAACCGATGAGGCCCGTGTTCTGAAGGTTTTGGCTGATTACCTTCAGCTGCCTTTGCTCAAAAGGGAAGACTACCCCGAAAAACCTGTGCTTCTCGAGGGGGTCTCCATGTTCTTTCTTCGGAAACATGCCGTGCTTCCCATTCAGGTGGACGCGGGTCGGGTGAAGGTGGTGGTGAACAGCCCCCTCGACATTCCCTTGTTGAATATTCTGGGGAATTACTTCCAAGGAATGGAGGTCAACCTTTGCCTGGGACAGAAGGAGGAGATTCGGACGGCCATTGACCGCCTTTATGGAACGGCAGCCCGTGAGGCGGAGGCGCTCTCGAGGGGCGAAGAAGGTTCGGCGATACACGGGGATGCTTTCGAGGAGGACCTTGAGCATCTGAAGGGACTGGCCCAGGAGGCACCCATCGTGCGGTTGGTGAATGTTCTGATTTCGCGGGCTCTCGACATGAGGGCCTCAGACATTCATTTCGAGCCCTTTGAACGATCGTTTCAGGTGAGGGCGAGGGTGGACGGCGTGCTTTTCGAGCTGGATGAGCCCCCCAAGACGATGCAGGCGGCTATCGTCAGCCGTTTGAAGCTGATGGCCAATTTGAATATCGCCGAGCGAAGGCTTCCCCAGGATGGAAAAATCAAGCTGAGGTTCGGCAACCGGGAGGTGGACATCCGCGTTTCCACCGTTCCAACCATCTATGGTGAGAGCGTCGTCCTGCGTTTGCTGGCACAGGAAAGTGTGGAGTACAATCTCAACTCGCTGGGGATGGAGCGGCGTCAATATGAGTTCATTGAGGGGCTCATCGAGAGGCCTTACGGGATGATCCTGGTCACCGGTCCGACGGGGTCGGGAAAGACCACGACCCTCTATGGGGTGCTGAAGAGGCTCAATTCAATCTCCAGGAAGATCCTGACCGTCGAGGACCCCGTGGAATATCAGATCAACGGGATCAATCAGATCCAGGTCAAGCCCCAGATCGACCTGACCTTTGCGAACGCTCTCCGATCTCTGGTGCGGCAGGACCCGGATGTCCTGCTCATCGGCGAAATCCGGGACAAGGAAACGGCGGACATCGCCATCGAGTCGGCGTTGACCGGTCACCTGGTCCTTTCGACACTCCACACCAATGATGCCCCCGGTGCCATCACGCGCCTTCGGGATATCGGCATTGAATCCTTTCTCATGGCGGATTCGCTGCTGGCGATCCTTGCACAGCGTCTGGTTCGACTTCTGTGCCCCAGTTGCAAGGAGGCCTACGAAGCCAGAGAGGCCGACTATGCACGGTTGAGAGAACTGATCGAGGATCTGCCTCCGACGGTGACGCTTTACCACAACAAGGGCTGTGACAAGTGCGGAAACACAGGTTTCAGAGGGCGTGAAGCCATTTTTGAAGTGCTGCCGGTGGGCGATGCCGTGCGGTCGGCCATTGTAGCCGGCAAGAGCGCCGGAGCCATTTCACAGGTGGCTTTTCAGGAAGGTTATCGTCCTTTGCTGTATCATGGATATCGCAAGGCGGTAGCCGGTCAGACGACGCTCTCCGAAGTGCTCCGGGTCACCAGCCTCTCGTTGGCGTCTTAGGAGATCGCTCGATCATGGCGGTTCCGTGGGGCTGCAGCCCCGAAGCGCCTTGCAGTGGGAATGGGTCGCTTGAGGTCATGAGGACCTTTCGGACAAGGCTCCGAACGAATGTACCAGCTCAAACCGGGATGAAACGGGTTATTCGATGGCATATTTTCAGTATCAGGCGCGCGACCTCCAGGGTCAGACTCATCGGGGGGTGATGGAAGCCCTTTCGGAGACCGATGCAGCCCGCAAACTCAAGTCAGGCCGACTTTACCCGCTGAAAGTCAAGGCAGTTCGAAAGAGCAGACCAAGGCGGGTACCTGAGGAGCATGTCATACGTTTCTTCTTCGACATGTCCGATCTGTTGTCGGCCGGCCTGCCGGTGGATCGCGCTCTGGCGCTGATCAGCACCAATCAGACTCATAAAGTCTTTCAGAAGGTCGTGCGGGACCTGCTCGAAGATGTGCAGGGAGGAAGTGACCTTTCGGGCGCTATCGGCCGATACCGTGATGTCTTTGGCGATCTCTCCGATCACATGATCCGGGCGGGAGAGGCCAGCGGGACCCTTGGGCCGATTCTGAAAAGGCTGGCCCAGTACCTGGAGCAGCGCCGGGTCTTTCGCCAGAGCCTTGTATCGTCCATGATCTATCCCATCATTCTGTTCAGTATCAGCATTGTCTCCATGGTGATCCTCCTGGTCTATGTGATTCCCAAATTTGCACAGATCTTTCATGATCTGAATCAGAATGTCCCGCTGCTTACAGAGATCCTCCTTCGGCTCGGCATTTTCCTCAAGGAATACGGATGGATATTCCCGATCCTGCTGGGGGTGTTCTACTGGGGTGGACGGTATCTCTATCGGCAGCCATCTGTGCGGCGCTCCATCGACCGGTTGATGATCAGGATTCCCTTCACGCGCTATCTGGTGATCCACAGCGAGTTGACACGCTTCTGCAGGACGCTCGGCACCATGCTTCAGTCCGGCGTACCTCTCCTTCGGGCCCTGAGCCTGGGTGAGCAGGTGCTCATGAACAGCTTTCTGAAGGATGCCATGGTGCCTCTCCACAGGGAGATCAAGGCAGGCCGTTCCATGAGCAACTTTTTTCGTGCCGAGCAGACCTTTCCCCCCAGGATGGGGACCATGCTGCGCATTTCCGAGGAACAGGGAAACCTGGGCGACGGACTCCTGGGACTTGGGGATCACTTCGAGAGGGAGCTACAGAGGAGCCTCCAGCGATTGATGGCTCTCATGGAACCGGCTGTGATCATTGTCACGGGTCTCATCATCGCCATAATGGTCATGAGCATGTTCACGGCAATTTTCGGAATCAATGAGATTCAGTTCTAGATGGGCGCGGCCTCCGATGGCTCTTATCAACCCTTACGCGGAACCGACTTGGACGACGCATCCGGTGGCGCCACGCATGCATAGGGCCGGGGCCGAAATGGGCTTCACCATGGTGGAAGTGGTGGTGGTTTTGGTGATCATCTCCATGGTTGTCGCCGTCGTGGTTCCACGGATAGGGGCGGGGTGGAGAAGGATGGAAGACCGCGAGTTCCTGCAGGAATTTGTGCAGACCTTGAAGCGCGGTCGACTGATCGCCATGAATTCGGGGGAGCTGATTGCCTTTCGCATTCGCCCCTCGGAGCGGCTTTTCGGCATCGAGAATCCGCTGAGCCGTCCGATCCCCGACCACGTAGACATCTATGCCGATCACCTGGAGCGTGATCCTCAGACCCAGGATCATCTGGTGGTCTTCTATCCCGATGGGAGCCTTTCCGGTGGCGACATTGAGGTGGTTTTCGACAAGGAACGGGCATTCCTGATTTCCATACATCCCCTGGTGGGAAGCAT
>CAZEOY010000342.1:0-4762 GCA_964513835.1 uncultured Syntrophobacteraceae bacterium | reverse complement strand
CATGGACCGTCTTCCGGACATTCTGGCGGCGAGTCTTCTCAAACAGGCCGTAGCAGCGCTGGTCGGCTCAGTGCGCGCGGGTCGCACCCTTCTCCTCGGGATGGGGGCCCATCCCATCAAAGTGGGGCTCAACCCGGTCCTGGTGGACGCACTTCGCCGCCGGATCTTCACCGGACTGGCCCTGAACGGCGCATGCATCATCCACGACGTGGAAGTGGCCCTGGCCGGCAAAACCTCCGAGGATGTGGCGGCCCATCTGGGGCATGGCGAGTTCGGAACCGCCCGGGAGACGGCCGAGCTCATTCACGGCGCCGCCGCCAAAGCTCATGCCCGGGGTTCCATGGGGCTGGGGCAGGCGGTGGGAGAAGAGCTTCTCGAGTGTGGGGCGCCCTTCTCCCATTTGAGTCTCCTGGCCACGGCCGCTCAGCTTGAATTGCCGGTGACCGTGCATGTGGCTCTTGGAACCGACATCATCCATATGCATCCCGCCATGGATGGCGCCGCCATGGGGGCGCTGAGCTACCGGGACTTCCGGCTCTTTACCCGGCTGGTCAGCACTCTGGAGCAGGGAGTTTACCTGAACCTGGGATCCGCCGTGATCCTGCCCGAGGTTTTTCTGAAAGCCGTCAGCGTGGCCCGGAATCTGGGCTATTCGATCGATGGACTCACGACCATCAACATGGACTTCCAGCGTCAATATCGGTCGCAGGTGAACGTCGTGGAAAGACCCACCGCCGGAACCGGCGGCGGCATCACCCTGATCGGGCATCACGAGATCATGTTCCCTTTGCTGATGGCGGCGGTCATCGAACAACTGGCGAAGGAGGATTGACATGGGGAACCGCATTCGCATCAGTGCCGGTGCTGTGAGTGCTCCGGCCGAACTGGGGGATTCCCCCACGGCTCGTGCCATCGCCGCTGCCCTGCCCATCAGGGCGGAGGCCAACACGTGGGGTGACGAAATCTATTTTCGCATACCCGTGAATGAGAAGCTGGACGAGACCGCCGCCGAGGTTGTCGAAGTGGGCGATTTGGGTTATTGGCCGACCGGAAAGGCTTTCTGTATTTTTTTCGGGCCGACACCGGCCAGCCGCGGCGATGAGATTCGGCCGGCCAGCGCCGTCAACCTGGTTGGCAGGGTGCTCGGCGACGCCCGGCTGTTCAAGGCCGTTGCAGACGGCCAGCTCGTTGAGATCGAGTCGTGGAATGAGTAATGTTAATGAGTAATCTGTCGGATGATCGATCAACCGGGGAGGTTTCTGGGAATGCCGATTTTCGAGTACGAATGCTGCCAGTGTTGTGAGAAGTTCGAACGACTGGTCTTCAGGAGTGACGAGCCCGTCAATTGCCCCCAGTGCGATTCCGCGAACGTCCAGCGCGTGATGTCGGTGTGCGCCTTCAAGAGCGGCGGAGACAAGGGCGCCGCCAGCAGCCGAATGAGCACCTCCGCGTCCTCCTCCTGCAGCGGCTGCAGCGGTGGGAATTGCAGCACCTGCCATTGATGACGAAAGAGACGAAAGACTGGAATTCAATACATTGAGCGACAGAATCATTCGCATAGGCACGCGGGGGAGCATGCTCGCTTTGACCCAGAGCGGGCTCATCCGGAAGCGGATCGAAAGCATCCGGCCGGGCGTGAAGGTGGAGCTGACCATCATCAAGACCACGGGGGACAAGATCCAGGATGTCCCTCTGGCCAAAGTGGGCGGGAAGGGTCTGTTCGTCAAGGAGATCGAGGAAGCTCTCCTGGCCGGGGAAGTCGATCTGGCGGTGCACAGCATGAAGGACGTGCCGGCCGTACTGCCCGAGGGGCTGGTCATCGGCACCATACCGGAGCGCGAAGACCCGAGGGATGTGCTGGTGACGCAGAAAGCCACCGGCTTGATGGATCTGCCTCCCTCCGCCCTTGTGGGCAGCAGCAGCCTGCGCCGGGCCGCTCAAGTCAAGGCTCACCGACCCGACATCCGGGTGGAGACTCTGCGAGGCAACCTCGACACCCGCCTGCGGAAACTCAGCGATGGGATGTACGACGCCATCGTGCTGGCTGCGGCGGGCCTCCACCGCATGGGATGGCAGGACCGTATCACGGCTTACCTCGAGGTGGACGACTTTCTGCCGGCCATCGGGCAAGGCGCGCTGGGGCTGGAATTCCGCAGCGATGACCAGGCCATCCGTGACCTGCTCGTCCCCCTGCACCATGAAGACACGGCTCTGGCCGTCCAGGCGGAGCGAAGCTTTCTCGAACGGCTCGAGGGAGGCTGCCAGGTCCCCATCGGAGGATATGGCCGGGCTGAGGGAGACCGAGTCCATTTCACGGGCCTGGTCGCCACGATTGACGGGGCCGGCATTTTCCGGACCTCGCGGTCGGCTTCGCGGAAAGACGCCGTCCATCTCGGTATCCAGGTGGCGGAGGAACTGCTGGATTCGGGGGCACGCGCCGTTCTGGAAGAGATCTATCGAGACCAGGCCGCTTGTTGAAGGAAGAAGGGATACCCCGTGGGCAAAGGCAAGGTTTATCTGGTAGGAGCCGGGCCCGGCGATCCGGGCCTGTTCACCCTGAGGGGGCGCGAGCTCCTGGAACAGGCCGAGGTCGTCATTTACGATTATCTCGCCAACGAAGAACTCCTGAAGCTTGCACCTCCGGAAGCGGAGAAGATTTACGTCGGCAAGAAGGGTGGCGATCACACGGTTCCCCAGAAGGACATCAACGAGATTCTGGTCGAGAAGGGGCGGGATCACCGGGTCGTGCGCCTCAAGGGTGGAGACCCCTTCGTTTTCGGCCGGGGGGGCGAGGAAGCCCAGGAGCTCGTAGCTCATGGAATCCCCTTCGAGGTCGTTCCGGGAGTCACGGCAGCCGTCGCGGTTCCCGCCTATGCCGGGATTCCCCTCTCACACAGGGATTACACCGCCAGCATGGCATTTGTGACCGGTCATGAGCGGGAAGACAAGGACGATTCCAAGATCGAGTGGGAGAAGCTCGCCACAGCCGTGGGAACCCTGGTGTTCTTCATGGGTGTCAAGAATCTGGCCGAGATCTGCAGGAACCTCGTGGCCCACGGTCGTGCGCCTCAGACTCCTGTCGCCGTGATCCGCTGGGGAACGACCCCGGAACAAAGGACGGTGGTGGGAACCCTCGGTGACATCGCCGAGCGCGTCCGGGAGGCCCAGCTGAAGCCCCCGGCTATCACCATCGTGGGGGAAGTGGTGCGGCTGAGGGAGGAGCTGAACTGGTTCGAAGCCCGCCCGCTTTTCGGACGCCGCATCGTGATCACTCGAGCGCGTGAGCAGGCCAGCGATTTCAAAGCGCTTCTGGCCGATCTCGGCGCCCAGTGCATCGAGTTTCCGACCATTGAGATCGCCCCTCCCCCGAGTTGGGCCCCCATGGACAGCGCCATCGGTCGGCTTTCGAAC
Source organism: uncultured Syntrophobacteraceae bacterium (assembly GCA_964513835.1). Taxonomy (GTDB): domain Bacteria; phylum Desulfobacterota; class Syntrophobacteria; order Syntrophobacterales; family Syntrophobacteraceae; genus JALOOX01. The sequence continues at coordinate 1,351 of CAZEOY010000342.1, read as the reverse complement.
TACCACTGGACCGTCTTCACGAGCGTCAACGGAGTGCGACGATTCATGGAGCGGTTGAATGCGGCGGGAATGGACGTGAGGGATTTCAAGGGAATAAAGGTCGCAGCCATCGGTCCTGCAACGGCGGAAGCCCTCGAGAAGCATGGGCTGAAGCCGGACCTGGTGCCCCAAGAGTACAAAGCAGAAGCGGTCCTCGAAGGGCTTGCCGGGGTGAACCTGAAAGGCAAGCGATTCCTGATGCCCCGGGCCATGGTGGCCCGAGACGTCCTGCCGGAAACACTCCGGCAATGGGGGGTGGAGGTCGACGTCGTTCCCGCCTACCAGACGGTCCTTCCCTCGGCCATGAGCGCGGATATACTGGAGAAGTTTCGTGCGGGAGCCATCGATTGCATCACCTTCACGTCTTCTTCAACGGTCAGCAATTTCTTCAGTCTTTTCGACCGTGATGAGATCCTTGCCCAGCTCCGCAAGGTGGCCATCGCCAGCATCGGCCCCATCACCTCCCAAACTGCGCAGGAACATGGATTAGAAATCGACATCCAACCTGAAGCATACACGATCAAGGCTTTGGCTCAAGCCATCTGCAATCACTTCTCGACACGCCCGCTGTAGATCCCTGAAGGCTGAGATCCTGGAAGAACAGAAACCCCGGTGCTCATCGTGAGCACCGGGGTTTTGATTTGATGCATCGGGTGGAGATCGAGCCCAGCATTGGCGAGGAGCAATGGGAGAGCGTGAGAGCTCTTTATTCTCTGATAGCCCTGGCCCGGTTCTGCAGGTAGGCATCCCGCATGGAGACATAGGGATCCAGGGCGGACTTCTTAAAGTCCTCGTAATCGCCAAGGGTCAGGGAGGTGTTGTTCACCACCCTTCCCCCGTCAACGGCCGCACCCACCCAGAATTCAGGATAGACATAGGTCAGGGGATCCAGGAAGGCATCGACAACCGTTCCCAGAGTATCCCGCACACTGGATGGGCCGAAAAACGGCCAGGTGATGTAGGCATGGGGCCTCATCCCGTGATATCCAAGGGTCTGCCCGAAATCCTCGTCGTGCCGATCGAGGCGGTACTGCGTCTGGGCGAAATCGAACATTCCTCCCGCACCGAGAGTCGTGTTGATGACGAATCGGGACAATTCGGTGCCGGCTGCTCTGAGTTTTCCCTGGAAGGTACAGTTGAGCAGCCGTACAGGCATCATGGCATTATGATAAACGTTGCGGATGCAGATTCGAACGCCCTGGGGGATGAAAGCCTGGTAGACGCGGGCTATGGGCTTCATGAACCAGAAGTAGAGCTTGTCATTGAAGGTGAACATGGCCCGGTTGAACTTCTCCATTGGATCGGCGACTTT
>CAZEOY010000341.1:0-4775 GCA_964513835.1 uncultured Syntrophobacteraceae bacterium | reverse complement strand
TTTTCCTTCGACCTGAGTACGGCGCGGTTGCCTGCGGTCAATCAGGTTGCGTGGAGCGTCAGGAATGCTAAACCGGGGGATTCCGTTGTCGTAAATCAAATCAGGCTGGTCACCGAGGCGCCTGAAATGCCACCGGAAGAGGAAGCGTTTCTGTGGTCTTACAGCTGGCTCATGGCCAACTACGATCCCGTTACGGGCATGGTGCAGGACAGGAGCTGGGAACCCGTGGGGAGCAGTGAGAACGTCGGCGCCACGGCCAAGGCGGCCAAGGCGACCGCTTATGCCTTCCTGAAAGGCTATGTGAGTCGTCAGGCTGCAACGGACATTGTGACCCGAATTGCTGACGCCCTGTTGCTCCGGGTGGTCCGCGGACCCGAGGGCAAGAACACCCTTTGGCCCCATCTGACGCAGAATGGCGGAAGTGTGATCAAGCCGGGCTCCGACTGGTCCACCGGGGATACCCTCTTCGGGGCCATGGATATGATCGTCGCCCTGGAGTTGATGGGTGATACGGGGACACGGAAAGCGGAACTCGAGAACTTCATGAGGTTGATCACATGGCAGGATCTGGAGGTCGTTGGAGCGGATGGAAAGCCTTATCTCTCCCGCGGCTACTTTGGGGATGGCTCCAAGATCCCGACCCTGTTTTCGGGCTTCGGCATGGAAACTCTGGGAGTGAATTGGGCCATGGCTTCCTCCCTGGGTCACTCTCTCGAGATGGGGTCGCCTCCCGGCGATGACGGATCAGGCTACAACGACAATGCGTCACTCCCGATGGTGATGTACGGCGCCGACCGATGGGAAAACGACTGGGATCTCCACCGAAGCCGTATGGCTGCCGCCCAGGCCGCGTGGTACTGCACAGACGGCCACATCAACACCTATCTTTGTATGGCTGGGCTCTTTGGGCTGTCGTCGGCCGAAACACCGGAGGGTGACAGTTATCGCAGCTTTGGAGTAGGTCGCGAGGTTGAAGGCTTCTATGAGGTTTTGCCGGATGACGGCAACAGTGAAGTGGTGGTGCTGCATTATTCGGCCATGATTGCCGACCTGGAGCTGGCCAAGGCCACGGACATGTGGGTCATGCTGCGAGACAGACAGGGGCTGGGTGCGTTCTTGGGCGATCGTGTGATCATCTCCCCTCTCAACAACATGGAGAGCCTCCGTGTGAACAAGATGACCGGAGTCCCGACGGTGAACCATCTGAAAGGTTCATGGAATCTGGCATTACAGGCTGAAGGATGGGCACTTTCCGACCCTCAGATCCGCACGCAGCTTACGAATGCCATAACGGCAAACGAGTTCCTCCTGGATGGATTCACCTACCTGACCACACTGCCGCCGCCCTAATGCTGGCCGATGCGTGTTTCTTCACTTCATAGGGGCAGCAGTCCGCCCCGAGCGGAATTGCCCATGAAGATCCGCAACCCCACTCGACCCGTGGGCAAGCCTGAAAGCTTGCCCACCCTGACCCCAACCGCTGTCCCTGGTCAGAGAAGGCTCTGTGCAAGGATGCATGCCATGGACCGTTTTGAAAGCGTCTGCCTTGCGTTCGCCGATCCGGCATTCTATCCCCATGCAGTACGGCGAATCGAGCGGCGGGACACGCACATCTCGGCGGTGTTCCTCACGGGGGACTGGGTCTACAAACTGAAGAAACCGGTTGATTTCGGGTTCCTGAATTTCACGACCCTCGAGGCGCGGCGCCGTTACTGCGGTCGGGAAGTCACTCTCAATCGACGGCTGAGCCATGGCGTCTACGATTCCGTGGTCGAGATCTGCGAGGAGAGTCCAGGGCGGTTTCGTTTGGGGGGGCCGGGAAAGGTGGTGGAGGTGGCGGTACTCATGAAGGAGCTGCCGGAATCCTCTTGCCTGATATCCATGCTAGTCGGCAGAGGCGCAGAGGAATCAGCGGTCGAGGAGCAGCTTGCAGAGCAACTGGGCTACCTCGGGATGAAACTGGCTCGATTCTATGAAGAGAGCCATCGCAGTCGCATCATCGACGAATTCGGCCGCCCGGATCGGATGGCCTTTAACATGGAGGAGAATTTCGAGCAGATCGATCCCTTCGTCGCCGAGCTTTTGCCCCCGGAGCATTGGGAGCTCATTCGCGAGGTCAGCCGCGCTTTCTTCAGGGGCCATCAGTCGATGCTGGAAAAGAGGTTCGTGGAGGGGCGCATCCGTGACGGCCATGGCGACCTTCGCACGGATCACATCTATCTGGTCGACGGCATCCAGATCATCGACTGCATCGAATTCAACGATCGTTTTCGCTATGGGGATGCGGCTCTGGATCTCGCCTTTCTTCATATGGACTTCGAGCATCTGGGTCGCTCGGACCTGAGTCTTCTTGTGCTGGCGGCCTATGTGCGGGAGGCTCGGGACCCGGAGCTCTACGCCCTTCTGGACTTCTATGCTGCCTACCGTGCCGTGGTCAAGCTGAAGGTTTCATGCCTGCACTTCGCTGAAGTGCAGGATCCGGATGAACGTGCATCACTGCGGCGGCAGGCCGTCCAATACCTGGAGCAGGCCTACCGGTATGCCATCCAGTTCAGCCGTCCAACCCTGTGGGTCTGCTGTGGCCTTCCGGCGACGGGCAAGTCATGCCTGGCCGAAGGTCTTGGCAGCGCGCTGTCCATCAAGGTGTTCCGGACCGATCGAATCCGTAAGGAGCTGGAGGGCAGGGACCCACATGAACCGAGTGTGGTCCCGTACGATACCGGGATGTACAAGAGGGAGAGAAGGCACCGGGTCTATGCGCAGATGCTGTCGCAGGCCATGGAGGAGCTCAAGCACGGACGCTCGGCGATATTGGACGGGTCCTTTTCACAGCGAAAATGGCGGGAGGAAGCCCGGCTGCTGGCAGAGGACCTGGACACGGACTTTCTGATCGTCGCCTGTTCATGTGACGAAGCGATCATCCGAGATCGCCTGAAGGAACGGGAGGGAAGGGGCGGGGCGTCCGATGCCCGCATCCAGCACCTTCCGCGCATGATCCAGGAGTTCGAACCGGTGGCCAACGGTCCTCCGGACACTTTGCTCCCCGTGAACACGGCATGCAATGCCGAGCAGCTCCTTCAGCGCGTCCTTAGGGAGGCCTACCGACTCAAAACCGGCCAGGTGAGGCGTCTCATGCAGAGCCGACTTTGATCGGGGAGTATCCGGGTCCCCAACGAAGACCCTGCCATGGACCGCAGCCGGTCCTCGTTCCAGAAGCTCCTGGCGCCGGGCCATTTTGTACTCGTAGTTCAAGAGGGCATGCCACACTGAGCACCACATCATTATCAGAATTGCCCGGCTCTCCGCCCGGAGAGCACCTCGTGATCGGGCCGTAGCAGAGCAGCTCCAGGAGAAGAGGAGTCCGATTGATTGGCTTATTTCCGATTATCGACGCACATGCCCATTGCGGTCGGAAAGACCGGTTTCCACCGCAGGACCTTCGTGATTACATGGCTCACCTGGGGAGCAGTGGGATCAGGGCCGTCTTCATGTTCCCGCCTGTGATCGAGATCTACGACCGCCATGATCCTGCTTTCGAAGACACGCCCCAGTGGCGAAACCGGCGTCGTGAATCGAATGAGTACCTGCTTGGCATAAGCAGATCGGATTTGACGGTCTATCCCTTTCTCTTCATCTGGAACGATTATGCCGTGGACCAACTTACACCCGCTCACAAGGGAATCAAATGGCACCGCCATCCGGACGAACCGCGATATGAATATGAGAATCCCCTCTGCTCAGCAGCAATCGCTGAGATTCGCAGGCGCAATATGCCCGTTTGCCTGGAGGAGGAATTCGAAAATACTCTCTATTTCATCAATGAAATCGGCCAGGGAGTCAAAGTGATCCTCCCCCACCTTGGGCTTTTGAACGGCGGATACGAGAAGTTCAGACGGCGGGATATCTGGGCGATGCCGAATGTTTACGCCGATACAGCACTGGCCCCGCCTGGTGACATTAAGGATTATGTCTCAAGGTACGGTCATGAACGGATTATGTTCGGCTCCGACTTTCCGTTCGGGGATCCTGTTCACGAGCTCAACAAGGTCTTGCGCCTCGACCTCACAGACGAGCAAAGGGCGGCGATCACCGGCCTCACCGCGGCAAAACTCCTCGCCGAAAGCAACACATGAACAGCAATGGCACACACTTCCCATGGCACACTCACAACGCCACCCAGGAGTGGGCGTTCAGCGTGCAGTATTATTCTTCCTGACCTTCCGGTGAGCTAATCCTTTGGCGGAGGCGTAAGACAGGAAAGGGCGGCTCATCTCTGGCCGCCCATGATCCCAAAAAGATCAACATGAAAATGGTGATCAAACAGGGTTATTCGTTGTACCCGCAACCGACGATCAAGCCCGTTTTGGTCTTCCTCGAATAGGTGCATTTATTTGCGCCAGCCCATTGATACCTCACATAGGAGCCATCCGTCGTCCCCTTGGCCACCTCATTATAAACAGGCTCGGCTTTTTCCTTGAGGTTTTCACCTACGAGAGTCGGATGAACCAATAGTTTGCCGTTGCCTTCCATAACAAACACATAAGGATCTTTGTGAGCAGCGTCTGCAAAATCCTCAGCCTTTTTCCCACCATCAATGGCAACAACAATCTCATCCACTTGCTTCTTGACTAGATCTTTCATAGAGCCTCCTCCCAGGGTTTGAATAATGGACGGTCTCTCTCCCTTACATCAATACTGCAACCGCTTTTATAAGATGTCGGAAGGCTTCCGCAGGGGTCGACAGTCGGGTCGATCCAGGCCTGAAGGAGGAAATC
>CAZEOY010000340.1:247-4778 GCA_964513835.1 uncultured Syntrophobacteraceae bacterium | reverse complement strand
GACAACACCCTCTACGTGAGCAGGATCTTTGACTGGTATGGCGATGATTTCAAGGAAGGGATCGTCGCGTTCTTCCTCAAATACGCTTCCGATGACATGAGAAGCGGATTTCAAGGCATGGGGGATGGAATCAAGGTCCAGTACCTCCCTTACGACTGGACCCTCAACGGGAAATGATCTCGGATGGAGGAGACATCAATGAGCCTGCAAGAGCAATTGAATGCCATGAAGGAGAAGTCCGAGGCCGGGATTCCCGCGGAAGCCCTACAAGTGATGCACCGGGCGACCGAGGAGCTCGAGAAATCGGGGATTCTCGACCGAGTCCTCAAGGTCGGTGACCGAGCTCCCCAGCTCGCCCTCCGCGTTTCATCTCGCCAGGTGAAATGGCTCCTTCAGCCAGCCTTTCCAGTGCGTTTTCCATTCCCGACATTCCCTCATGCCCCTGCGGGGCTCCCGAAACCATGAAAAGACCCTCCAGCGGGCCGGCCTCCAACTCGAAACTCATCCGCGCAGAAGCTCCCGCAGTGTCTCCAGGCAGTTCTTCAGCGGCGCTTCCTCCTTCTTCAGACGGGAGAGCATGATTCCCCCTTCAATGGCGAAGACAACCTGCAGGGCAAGGGCTTCCGAGGAGAGGTCCCGCCTCACTTCACCCGATTCCTGGGCAGCCGAGATCACCTCCTCAATTCGCAGCGTCCAATCTTCGAAAACACTCGCGATCAGTCGTGTCAGAGCATGTTCCGTATCGCTCACTTCCAGAGCGCTGTTGCCGAAAATTCACCCCCCCGCAAACCCCTTGCTCCGTTGCTGTTCGAAGACCGCCGTGAAGAAATTCTCGAGGGCTTTTCCCGGAGTCGCGCCCGCAAGCGAGCTTGCGAGAAATCCCATGAACTTCTCCCGGGCGCACTCCAATACAGCCTTTTCCAGATCTTCCTTGCCTGGAAAGTGGAAGTAGAGACTCCCCCTTTTGATCCCACATCGCTTCAGGAGCTCGTTGACACTGGATCCGGCAAAGCCTTTTTCCTCCATCAGCCCGCCAGCTTCCATCAAGATTCTTTCGCGGGTCCGCTCTCCTTTGGTCGCCACGAGGTCCTCCATCATCAGAATTGACCGATCGGTCGGTTTTTTCAATTGACACCGGGGCGCCCTATTTGTCAAGATGAAGTTCACATTTGGGCGGGCAGAGCATCCTATTCGGTCCATCCCGTTCGCGACCCCCACATCCCTATTTTCCGACCGGACCTGTAAGGGTATTCTGTCCCGAACGACTACAGCACGGACCGGCCCGAGGAATGATGAGCATCGGAGAAACGGACAGTTCCACTCGAGTCACAAACCCCGAAACTTGGGTAGCCGAGTACGGAGATCTGTTGTTTCGCTATGCACTGCGTCGGGTGCAAAGGCGGGACGTCGCTGAAAACTTGGTCCAGGAGACCCTTCTCGCGGCTCTTCATTCCAGGGATGACTTTCAGGCGCGATCTTCCGAGAAGACGTGGCTGCTCAGTATTCTCAGGCATAAGATCGTGGACCACATCCGCAAGGCAAGTCGAGAGAGATCGGTGAGCGCCGAATTGCCCCTCGAGGACATTCCTGAGCGTCTCTTCGATCAGAGGGGTCGGTGGGCCATCAAGCCTTCCCGCTGGGGCGGCGATCCGGGGAAGGAACTGGAGGCAAAAGGTTTCTGGGATGTCCTTATGAGCTGCATGGAGGAGCTTCCGAGCCGAATGGCGCACGCCTTCGCGCTGCGTGAGATCGAGCAAATGGATGAAGAAGAAGTCTCCGGGGTCGTGGAAGTCACACCCAACAACCTCGGGGTGCTTCTCTACCGGGCGAGGCAGCGCGTCAGGCGCTGTCTTGAGCTGAACTGGTTTTCCTAAGACCTGCCGGGCGCAAGTCTTTAACCGCTCGCTGGTTCCCAAGCTGAAGCTTGGGAACCAGCTGAGTTGTCTTCACCCGGTTGTTTTGAACATGGGGATCGAGGGATCGTGCTGGAGTCTATCTACTACGTCATATCCTGGGCGTGCCTGCGTGCATGTCCTCATTGCTACGATGACAGATTTCGGCCATACTCCGGCAGTGAATTGGAGGCGATCACTTCCCGAAGCAAATCCGCCTTTCCAGCGATCGTTTCCCACTTTCCCCAATCGATGGTTTACACGGATCTGGAAGACCAGCGGGAAGACGGTTCCTTTGCCTCGAAAGTCGGAAGAATCATTCTGTCCGGTGGTGAGGTCCTCCTGGACCCGGTCCGAACCGAGGTGCTCTACCCAGTCCTCGAGACACTGACGGAACGCTATGAAACCACAGGCGGCGTCAAACTGGTGATCCAGACAGCGGGCGACCTGCTCAGCCCTCAAATCATCCGGGACCTCCTGGACCGGAATGTGTGGATGATCTCCGTCTCCTCCCTCGACGACTTCCATCAGAACGTTGCTCGCGAGGGGCGCGACGTTTTTCGGGAAAGGCTCACAGCCCTGTTTGAAGCTTCCGGAATGCGGGCGTCGGGTTTGCAGGTCGGCGTGCGGAAGTGGACGGATGAGGAGGGTCCGGTCTACAGTTTCTTCGGAGCCACACCGGATGCGTGGATCGGGAAATTGTGGCCGAGCGGCCGCGCCTGGGAGAACGGCCTCTCGAAAGCGACTTTAAAAGATAACTTCTGCAACAATTGGTCGGGAGGGCTCAATTTTCTCAATCTGGGCTTCAGCGGGTCTGAAGTGGCCATCGATCCCGACGGCCATCTCTACCCTTGCTGCCGAAAAACGTGGCTGCCCTATGGAAACGTGACCGAGGAGCCCTTGGTTCAAATCCTCGAGAGCCTGGTCGGCCGGCCTGAATTCGAGGCTATCGCCATGGGGCATCCGGAGCGCATGGGCATCGGACACGGGGTAGATGTGGAGGGTTTTCTGGAGCTCTGCCGGACGACGAACGCGAGAGGAGAGGCTTACGTGAACCGCTGCATAGGATGCGATCGCTTCCACGAGAAATACCTCGCCCCTGTGCTGGAGCAACTGCGGCGGAGCCGCCGCCAGGAGAGCCGCTCATGAGGGCAGAGGGACCTTCGGGATCCAGCCGGACAGGCTCCCTGGAGCTGGTGGACGTGAGCATCCACCTGAACGGGGTCGAACTGATCCGGCATACTTCCATCACCGTTCTGCCGGGCCAGGTGGTCACGGTCATGGGTCCGAGCGGATCGGGCAAGTCGAGTCTTCTCGCCTACATCTGCGGAACCCTGTCTCCCGTCTTCAAGGCGTCCGGCAGGGTGCTCATTGATGGGGTCGACGTCACGTCGCTTCCCATCGAGAGGCGGCGCGTCGGGATTCTCTTCCAGGATGACCTGCTCTTTCCCCACATGTCCGTCGGCGAGAACCTGCTGTTTGCTGTTCCCCGTTCGGCGGGGAGACGCAAAGCGCGCATGGCCCTGGTCAGCTCCGCCCTCGAGGAGGCCGAGCTTGGGGGGTACGAAGACCGGGACCCCATGACCCTTTCGGGAGGCCAGCGGGCGAGAGTGGCCCTGATGCGCACCCTCCTTTCGCAGCCCAGGGCTGTGCTCCTGGACGAGCCTTTTTCCAGGCTGGATGCGAACATGCGGGACAGCATCCGCGGATTCGTTTTCGATCATGTCCTGCGACGTGGCATTCCCGCTTTCATGGTCACCCACGACCGGGAGGACGCGGTGGCGGCGGGCGGCCCCGTGCTCCATTTGGGAATCGACAGCGGAGATGATGCTTCGGCACGGTCAGCGGCGGGCGCATGCAGGATCCGCTGTGTATCCAGTCCGGCCGCGTGACGCAACTTGACCCGATGCTTCCCCCGGTCTGCCCGGTGTTGCCTCGAACAGAATGACGGCCTAAAGAAATCGAAGGAGGTTGGTGGATGAAAAGAGGGATTCTCATGCTGGCTGTTCTTGCCCTTTGTGCTGTCGAAGCCGCGGCTGTCCCCGACAAGTGGGATGCCATCGTCGAGAAGGCCAAAGGCCAGACGGTTTACTGGAACGCCTGGGCCGGAGACGAGAACACGAACGGTTTCATTGCCTGGGCCATAGAAAAAATCAAGGAAAGATATGGCGTCGATGTCCGGCACGTGAAGATTAACCTGACTTCGGAGACCGTCTCCCGCGTGGTGGCGGAAAAGGCGGCGGGGCGCAATGACGGCGGATCGGTCGACCTGGTCTGGATCAACGGCGAGAACTTCCTGGCCATGAAGGAACAGGGACTGCTTTTTGGCCCCTTCACCCATCTCCTCCCCAACTATGCCTATGTGGACACCGAAGGGAAGCCGACCACGGTCATTGATTTCACAGTTCCAGTGGACGGCATGGAATCCCCGTGGCGAATGGCCCAGATCGTCTATGTCTACGATTCGGCAAGGCTCAAGGACCCGCCGCGAACCATACCGGGCTTCCTCGAGTGGGCCGGTATGAACCCTGGTCGGATCACTCACCCCCAGATCCGGAATTTCCTGGGATCGACTTTCATGAAGTTTCGCGGGCCGCAGGCCCTGGGGAGCATCAACGAGATTGGCGTATGTCACATTA
>CAZEOY010000340.1:0-237 GCA_964513835.1 uncultured Syntrophobacteraceae bacterium | reverse complement strand
CCCTTTACGAACTGGCCGAAGATCCGAAGGTGCTGCAGCTCCCGGCAACGGACGAGAATTTTCAGAAAGTCACCCGGCCTCTTTGGGCCTGGTACGACCAGCTGAAGCCCAACATGTGGCGCAAGGGACAGCAGTTTCCTGAAACCGGGCCCGCCATGCGACAACTCCTCGCTGACGGTGAGATCGACATCATGATCTCCTTCAGTCCCAATGAAGCATCGCTGTCCATCGCCTAGG
>CAZEOY010000339.1:0-4778 GCA_964513835.1 uncultured Syntrophobacteraceae bacterium | reverse complement strand
GGAATGGGGCGAGGAGCCGCAGAATCCTGCCGAACTGGGCTTCATCAAAGCCACCGCATTTCTGCTTCTGGAGCTGGCCTACTCCCCGGCCCTTCTATGCAATGAATGTCGCTCGCCACACCTCGAAGACCGTCTGGAGAACAAAGTGAAGCTCCACCTCATCAAGGGCGGCAAATCCGAGGACTGAGGCTCAACCCTTTGCCCGTCCGGGGCATCATCTGAGTGTGAAGTAACCTTCCCGTGCCATTCGGGCAAAAAACGCATACCCTTCCACCTCCTTTCGTCCGCACCCATATCCCTCCCGACGGCTCCGTGCTCAAGTGCTGGACTGCCTTTATTCTCAACCGTTATCGACAAGCGTTCCATTTCGAACTGCTTCAAAATGAAGCTGTCCCACGGTGAAAAGGCAAAGTGTTTAAAATGATTGGACTTTATATACGTTACGCCATTCAAAACGACACTGTGACCATTCGCCCCGGGGGGTTCCGTGGGCATCGCCAGGACGGAAAGTCAAATCTTTAACTGATTGAATATAGGACTGTTATCGGTTTAGCAGTCGATGGGAGGTCCATCTGGCACATCCAATGCCTATGGACATTTCGCATGTGAGTTAAAGGTGCTGGATTCATCTCACGGCTCTGCAGCCGTTCTTCACAAAGGGGAGCGGGCTGCGGATGTGAACTGTTCAGGGAGGGAGGAGGCAATGACGAGAACCGCGAAAAGCACCGCAATGAAACCGTTGTTCCTGCACGCTTCAGGCGACAGGTTTGCCGTGCTGGGGCAAGTTACCCGATTGGGTCCGCGCCGGGTCACCTACGAATTCATCGACTGCGGCGAAGAACATCCGCATGAAGTGACGATCCATCTATTCTCCTCCTGTGACGGGCTCCAAATGACGGCAGTTTCCTGCCTGCTCGTCGGAGAAATGGTTTCAGATCCGGGCAGCCCATTGAGCACCCTGATGATGCGACGTTGCGAACTGGAGTTCAAAGGGCTCACGGCCGACCAGGAAAGGATGCTGTGGGATTTTTTGAAAAATGAGTACCTGCGGAAGGTGCGGGAGATGACAACCGCAAGGCGGGATATTCCCAAGCCTCCTGCTGTTCCGGAGGCTGAGCGCTTCAAAGCCAGGAGCTTCTTCTCCCTGATGCAGGTCAGTGATCAGGCAGTTCAGCACAGGTCGGCATCGGCATGAACCTTCGCCGGTTTACAGGCCGTTCAGAATCTTTGGCTACAGCCGATCGAGCGGTCCAATTGGCACCCGCACAGCGGAGCTTTGTGAGTTCAGTGTCACCTCCTCGGATTCGGAGTATGTAAGCGGAGGGATGCAGGTGAATATTCTCGTCGTGGACAATCAAACATCACACATACAGACTCTGGCCAGAGGTCTGAGAATGAAGGGCTACCGGGTATTTCCCGCGACCAATGCTCTCGAGGCCCTCTCCTTTCTTTGGGGAGAAGACCCTTCCATCGACCTGATCATCACCGATGACGCCACAGTCCTCCCGGATTCGGAACCGCTCATTCACCAGATTCGGAGTGGAAGAAGGCGCATGCCGGTGATCATGATGACAGAGGGAAAGGCCTATGAGCACAACATGAATCCACTCTGCGCAGTCTGCACAGCCTTTCTGGAAAAACCCTTCGAGCTCGTGACTCTCCTGCAGGCTGTCGAGGATTGCATCAAAGCCTGCCAGCTCCCGGACCCTGGTCCTTCATGACGATTTGAGCGTTGATTTTTGCCCCCCCCCCCACTATACCCGTTGCTGACAGCATGCTTCGGCGCTGGAAGTCGGAAGCCTGTGGTGACCTTGACTCTGTGGACCTGCACCCGGAAACAGGGGGGTTGGGATGGGCGGTAAAGATATTCCGTTGAACGAGCGGATCATATTTGCTCTCGACTTTGAATCACCGGACCTGGCCATGGAGTGGGTCAGGCGAGTGGAGAGTCACGTCAGGTTCTTCAAGGTGGGACTTCAGCTCTTCCTGGCCGGCTGGTTTCCCATCGTCGACAGCATCACGAGCCGCGGCCACAAGGTGATGCTGGACCTCAAATTCTTCGACATTCCGGAGACCGTCGGCCTGGCCGTGAAGCAGCTCAGGGACCGGGGAGTCACCTTCGCCACGGTTCACGGCAACGATCCGATTCTGGAAGCCGCCGCCCGTGCGAAGGGTGATCTGAAGATCTTGGCCGTTACGGTGCTTACCAGCTTTGGCGAGGAAGACATGAAGGAAACCTTCGGAGCTCCCGTCAACATCGAAGACCTGGTCTTCTCGAGAGCCCGAAGGGCATTGAGGATCGGCTGCGACGGGGTCGTGGCGTCGGGTCTCGAAGCCAGGCGGCTTCGCGACGAATTGGGAGGAAACCTTCTCATCGTCACGCCGGGGATTCGTCCCGGCGCCAACCGCGAGGTCCAAACGGACGACCAGAAGCGCATCGTTACGGCGGGGAGCGCCATAGCAGCCGGAGCCGATCACGTGGTGGTGGGTAGGCCCATCAGCACGGCATCCGATCCCATCGCCGTGATCGAAGTCATGCAGAATCAAATCAGGACGGCGCTTGTGACCTGAGAGCCCCCATACCTATTCCAGTCCGTAGGACTCCAGTTTTCGCCGGAGGGTGCTCAGCCCGATCCGGAGCTGCTTGGCGGTTTGAGCCTTGTTGCGCCCCGTGCTTTCATACACCGAGATGATGCAGGACTTTTCCACCTCGGCCAGGGAGCGTTGTCCCCCTTCATCTCCATTGGCAATCACCGCCGCGCGTTCCTTCACTTCCCCGAGATACCCCGGAAGGCTTGCGACGGTGATGGGACCTCCCCGGGCCAGATTGGCAGCTGCCTGAATGATGGACCTCAGCTCCCGGATATTGCCGGGGTAGTCGTAGCTGTTCAGAACGGACAAGGCCTCCCGTTCAATACCCCGAGGCTTCCGCTCGGGCTCCACCTCGTTCATGAATCGATCCATGAGCACCGGGATGTCATCCCTCCTCTCCTTGAGCGGAGGAAGATGAACCCAGGCCCCTCGCAGGCGGTAGAAGAGGTCCTTTCGAAACTGCCCCCGGGCCATCAATCGCTCAAGGTTCTGATTGGTGGCGGCGATGAATCGGATGTCGATCTTCTGAGGCTTGCTCGATCCGATCTTCATGAACTCACCCTCCTGCAGGACCCGCAGCAGCTTGGCCTGGAGATTCGGAGGCAGGTTCCCGATCTCGTCCAGGAAGAGAGTCCCCTTGTGCGCGTTTTCGAGATAGCCGGAACGATCTTTTTCCGCCCCCGTGAAAGCGCCCTTGGTATGGCCGAAGAACTCGGCCTCGAAGAGCGTTTCCGACATGGAGGCCATGTTGATGGCCACGAAGGGGAGTTTCGCCCTCGGGCTGGCCTTGTGGATCGCCCGGGCCAGAAGCTCTTTTCCCGTGCCGCTCTCTCCCGTGATGAGCACGGGAAGAGCGCTCATGGCATGGAGCTCGGCTTCCTTCAAAACACGCTGAACGACAGGAGATTGCGTGCAGATGTCCTGGAAGGCCTCGACGTTGCTGATGGCGGGGAGTGACGGACTGCACTTCAACTGGAGGATGTCCATGAGGCGCTTCTTCTCCAGCGCACGCTGGATTCTCAGCACCAGGTCCTCCCTCGAAAAGGGTTTGACCAGGTAATCGTAGGCCCCCTTCTGCATGCACTGCACCGCGGTGCCCACCTCGTTGATGGCCGTGACCATGATGCATTCCGTGGACGGGCTGAAGGTCTTGATCCGCTCCAGAAGCTCCACGCCGCTCATGCCCGGCATGGTGATGTCGAGCAGGGCAATGTCCCAGGCCTCTCCGCTCTCCACCAGACGAGCCGCCTCCATCGGGTCGGACATCAAACGGAGATTCTTATACCCCGAGATGACGAGCCCCCTTTTCACGGTCTCAAGAAAATCCTTTTCGTCGTCAACCATCAGGATGGCACAGCTCATAACAGCTCCTCGGGTTTCCAAGTTCTCAAGCTCTTGCCCCACGTTCTACGAATCCATCGAGGGGAACAACGGGGTTGATGCCGGCCGGTCCGCGCCGGCCGGTTTCTGCTCCCCCACCGGTAAAAAAACCCGAAAGGTGGCTCCCTCCCCGACACGGCTCTCCACTTCTATTCTTCCACCCAATGATTCCACATGGTTGTGGCATATGTAAAGCCCGAGGCCGGTGCCCTGACTGGAGGACTTGGTGGTGAAAAAGGGGTCGAAGATCCTGTCCAGCACCGCACTGTCGATGCCCGACCCGTTGTCCGAGATTTCAATGAAGAACTCGTCCTTGCCCGGAGCCCCATGCTCGACCTTCAGGCTCACCCGGGAATCCGGTTTGTCGCATGCATGAATGGCGTTGATGAGCAGGTTCATGATGACCTGCTCCAACGCTTCCGGCTCCGCGACAAGCGGAGGAAGGTCTTCGGGAACCAGAATCTCAAAGGAGCGCACATTGTGTCTCAGCTCCGTGTGACACAGGGCCACCACCTTGTCGATGATCTGCTTCAGGTCGACCGGCTGCATGCCACCGGACTCCCTCTTGCGGACAAAGCTCTTGAGCACTCCCACGATTCTGCTGATGCGCTCCGACCCGTGCTCCATATTTTCGAGCAGCCTGAAGATGTCCTCGCGCAGCTCCGCATAGGGCATGTTCGAAACCTCGAACTCCGGGTGGGCGGCGGCGTGCTCATCCAGGACGGGCATCAACTCGTGCAGGTAATGCCTCAGGATGGGAAGGTTGAAATAGATGAAGCTGTTGGGATTGTTGATCTCGTGCGCAA
>CAZEOY010000338.1:4310-4789 GCA_964513835.1 uncultured Syntrophobacteraceae bacterium | reverse complement strand
GAGTTTCGGAAAGCTATCGCCCCTCTGCTCCGGCAGGAACTTCTGGATCGTCGTGAAGACAACCCCGCCAGCCGCCACTTGGAGGAGTTCGTGCAAGTGCGCACGATCCCGGGCCTGGACCGGCTTCTGGCGGAGGAGTTCGTGGCACCTGGCGAAAGTGCCGAAGAGCTGGTCGTCGAGATCATTCCGGTCGGTGATCACAACCAGCGTCGGGTTCTCCATCGCCGGATTGAGAACGATCCGTCCCGCATAGAACGTCATCGTCAGGCTCTTGCCCGATCCCTGGGTGTGCCAGACCACGCCACATCGCCTGTCACCATCCGGGCGCGAGGCGTCAACCGTAGCTTGGACCGCCCGCTGAACGGCGTGGAACTGGTGGTAGCCGGCGAGCTTCTTTGTGAGGACACCCCCGGCTTCCTCGTCGAACGCAATGAAGTGCCGGACGAAGCCAAGGAACCGGCTCCGCTCGAACGCGCCCC
>CAZEOY010000338.1:0-4300 GCA_964513835.1 uncultured Syntrophobacteraceae bacterium | reverse complement strand
TCCTCGCCTTCGATGGTCCGCCATGGCAGGAACCACTCCCGATTCGCCGTCAGCGATCCGATCCGTGCTTCCAACCCGTCGGAGATCACTAGGATCTCGTTGAAAGCGAAGAGCGACGGCACCTGCTGCTTGTAGGTCTGCAGCTGGTTGAATGCGGTCCAGATCGTCGCGCCTTCGTCCGCTGGGTTCTTGAGCTCGATCACGCCGAGTGGAAGGCCATTGAGGATAAGGACGATGTCCGGGCGGCGGTTGTACTGGCCCTCCACGACCGTGAACTGGTTCACCGCGACCCAGTCGTTGTTGTCCGCATTCTCGAAGTCGATCAGCCGTGCCTTGTCATGGACCACCCGTCCTTCTGCTTGGTACTCGACGTCGACCCCATCCACCACCATTCGATGGAGGAGGCGATTGCCTTGGATGAGGGAAGGAGAGTCGACGCGAGAAACCCTGCGGAAGGCGTCCTCCATTGCTTCTGCGGGGAGAGTCGGGTTCAGCCGCACCAAGGCGTCCCGAAGACGGCCGGGGAGGATCACCTCCTGGTAAGACCGTCTCTCCGCGGCCGCTTCGCCGGGGGCGATCTCGGGTCCGTGCAGGATGGCGTAGCCCAGCCCCTCGAGCCAGGAGAGGGCGGCGCTTTCGACTTCGGATTCGGTCAGGGATGTTCCCGGCGGGCGCATCTCAAGGCTCCTCCGGTCCGCTGGGTTCCACGGGTGTCGGATTCCCCTCCGAAGCCGCGTCGAACGTTGCTGGTTCTTGCGGGGGCCCCTCGTCTATGTCGCCATTCAACTGAATCCATACTGCGCCGTTGGGTGACCGAATCATCATCCAGTCTTCGCTGATCCACCCAAACGTCTCGATGCCTTCAGGGCGAACAATCCCGACTTTGAGGTCTCTTTCCACAAGTTGCTGGAGCGAGTAGCAGGGGCGTTGGCCCAGCCGGGTATTGCAGACAGCGTGACCCCAACCCACGTTCCTCGGGATGTGTGTGAGCTCATTGTAGAGCAACGGCATCAAGTGGAACAAGTTGACGACCGTGGAACGAGTCGCCCCCTTCACCTGCTCGGCCGCGTTCACCAGTCCAGACTCCTCCTCGAATGACACTGTCGCGTGAAGCTCTTGATAGGAGAGAAACCGCATGCAAAGAGGACAGCACACCAAGCCATGGCGCAACACACCTCTTCGCTCGTACTCCACGACAGCCTCGAGTTCCTCGGAGACGAGGATGCCTTTCAGGTGGCCTGCCTGGGTCAGCGTATACGGGCTTCCCTGGGTCTGAACGAGAAGCCAAGCCAGGACGCACTTGCACAGGAAGTTCGTATCTTCGTCTGCGTACTCGGGCGCAAACACTCCTTGCGGCGGTCCCTCGGATCGCTTGAGCTTTGCCCCGTGCCTTGGAATCCGCAGCACGTAGTGCCCGACGTCCTGGACGTTGCCCCGCCGCTCCGACACTGGCTCACCGTTGAGTAGCAGCGAGCGCACTTGCCACCCTTCCAGGGGAGCGAAGTGCTCGAAAGAGTCGTGGGTCCTGTATAGGATGAACGCATTGGTGCCAACCTGTACCTGCGCGTCGGGTGCGAGAAAGGGCGGCTTCGGGGAGCCAGGCTGTTCGAAGAACTGCTCCGGCAGAAGCCGGATCACATAACCATCGCGGTACAAGTCGAGATTGACGTCGTCCAAGCGCTCGAAAGGTATGATTACTTTGCTGCTTCTGATGACGTGGTTTTGATAGGCGCCCTTTGCGCCGCCACGGGGGGTCGCGAAACCCGCCTTGCCGATCTTCTTCTTGTCCTTGTCCAAGAAGAAATCCCAAGCCTCGCTCGGGTATCGCTCATGTTGGCCTTCGTGCCCTGCGAGCCGCCGGCAACCCTCGTGGCCACAGAGATCAGGGGTGATCCCGTTCATGATGTAACTCGCTCCAGTCGTCCGGCCAGACGGGAGACATCGAGAAGACCAGAAAGTAGTGCCGGAAGGACGGCGTCTCTGATCTCCGTGAGACGACGGTTCTGTTTCTGCAGCGCTACCATTTGTTCGGGCTCGGGGACGGACTGCTCTAAAGGCAGACCCAGAAGCGAGGCATACTGAAGAGCGTTCAGGACTCTGATGATCTGGTCCTGTGTCTCAACCGGCGGCACTGCGATCTCGAACTCGAAAAGATCACCCTGATAAAGCTCAGGGTAGGTAGACCCGTTTGCTATCTTCTCCAAGTAAGGTCTGTTGACGCGGAGCCAGTACGCCAAGTAGAGGGGGCGAAGCGACGGGCCGCACTGGAAGTTGAGAAATCCCTGATTCGTTGCCATGGGAACCGCATTGACGGCGACAGCGCCGATGGGAGCCCGCTTGCTCAGCATCACCGTGCCTGGAGGCAGCAGCTTCGCGGCAGAATTCTGGAGACCCCGCTGGGAAATCGTTCGCTCGGTCTGCGAAACGAAGAGCTGATCCGAGAAGGCCGTAATCTCCTTAGGAGTCAGCCAAGGTACGTCGCCGTC
The DNA here is from genome assembly GCA_964513835.1 of uncultured Syntrophobacteraceae bacterium. Taxonomy (GTDB): domain Bacteria; phylum Desulfobacterota; class Syntrophobacteria; order Syntrophobacterales; family Syntrophobacteraceae; genus JALOOX01. The sequence goes on along the minus strand of CAZEOY010000338.1, from coordinate 1,814 downwards.
CCAGTATTCATCGACGGTCGTGCTGGGTGTCCCTCCGCTTTCGACACGATGGATGATCCCGCTCTGCCGGTCGGGCTGCAGCGTACCGTGCCGCCAGTTCTTAGGGCACTGAAGGTAGGGATCAGCCATCGAGGAGCTCCTTCAGAATGGCAAGCGCCGATGTGGACGCGCGATTGATCTGTTCAAACCTGCTCTGGACCTCGGCGAGTTCCTTCCGAAGTTCAGCACGATCCCAGCTTTCCGTCGGATGGGTCTCGAAACCCACATATCGGCCAGGAACGAGTGCGTACTTGTGTTCTCGGATCTCTGCCACCGTAACTGACTTAGCAAACCCAGGTACGTCGACGTACTTCTTGCCAAAGTTCCTGTCTCCGCGCCACGCGTGGTAAGTGTCAGCCATCCTTCGGATGTCGTGGTCCGTCAACTCTGCGTGTACGCGGTCGATCATTGTCCCGAGATGGCGCGCGTCGATGAACAGCACCTGACCGCGCCGGTCGCGGAAACGGCCGTTCTTCTTGTCTCGGGCGATGAACCATAGACAGACGGGGATCTGTGTGGAGTAGAAGAGTTGGCCCGGCAGCGCCACCATGCAGTCCACGAGATCGGCCTCGATGAAGTTCTTCCGAATCCCTCCCTCGCCACTCGTGTTGCTGGACATGCTTCCGTTGGCGAGAACGAACCCCGCGAGCCCCGTGGGGCTCAAGTGGTGGATGAAGTGCTGTACCCAGGCAAAGTTGGCGTTGCCCACGGGTGGCGCGCCGTACTTCCATCGCTTGTCCTCCCGCATGCGCTCGCCGCCCCAATCGCTCGAGTTGAAAGGCGGGTTGGCCAGGATGTAGTCGGCCTTGAGATCCGGGTGCAGGTCGCGGTGAAAGCTGTCGGCATGCTCCGGCCCAAGGTTCGCGTCGATGCCACGGATAGCTAGGTTCATCTTGGCCAGCCGCCACGTGGTGGGGTTGGACTCCTGGCCGTAGATGCTGATGTCCCCGACCTTGCCGCCGTGTTCCTCCATGAACTTCTCGCTCTGGACGAACATCCCCCCGGAGCCGCAGCAGGGGTCATAGACGCGGCCCCTGTATGGTGCGAGCATTTCGACAAGCACTTGGACGACGCAACGAGGCGTGTAGAACTGGCCGCCCTTCTTGCCCTCGGCGCTGGCGAACTGCGCGAGGAAGTACTCGTACACGCGGCCAAGGATGTCCTTGGATCTGTTTTCTTTGTCGCCCAAGCCGATGGTCCCGATGAGGTCAATGAGTTCGCCGAGGCGCTGCTTGTCGAGCGCGGGACGCGCGTAATCCTTGGGCAGGACTCCCTTGAGCCCCTTGTTGTCGCGTTCGATGGCGACCATCGCGTCGTCGATCAACTTGCCGATCGTAGACTGCTTCGCGCTGGCTTGGAGATGTGGCCAACGGGCGGCCTTCGGCACCCAGAAGATGCTGAAGGCGCGGTACTCGTCCGGGTCCTCCGGGTCCGCGCCGCTCTTCTTGTCAGCGGCGAGTCGGGCGCGGTGCTCCTCGAAGGCGTCGGAGATGTACTTCAGGAAGATGAGGCCGAGGACAACGTGCTTGTACTCAGCGGCATCCAGGTTGTTGCGGAGCTTGTCCGCCGCCTGCCAGAGCTTGGCCTCGAAGCCGAGCGTGGCACCGTTGCCGTTCTCTCGGTCGTTCGCCTTCGCTTTCCGAGCCATGGGCTTCACCTCTTCCTGCTCTTTTGCTCGTCAAGCTCCTGCTTCATCTCCAAGAGTCGCTTTACAAGGAATGGCAGGGGCACCCGCTTGCCGTTCTCCCAGTGGTTCACGGTGCTGTAGGTGACGC
>CAZEOY010000337.1:0-4790 GCA_964513835.1 uncultured Syntrophobacteraceae bacterium | reverse complement strand
CGCTGACGGTGAGATCGACATCATGATCTCCTTCAGTCCCAATGAAGCATCGCTTTCCATCGCCAAGGGCATTCTCCCGAAGTCGGTCCGGACCTTTGTGCTGGAAAAGGGAACCATCGGCAACACGAGCTTCTTGGCCATTCCGTACAACGCCAATGCCAGGGAGGGCGCCATGGTGGTCGCGGACTTCCTGCTGTCTCCCGAAGCCCAGGCGCACATGCACAACCCGGAAATCCTCGGCAACCCCACCGTGCTGGATCTCAAGAGATTGAAGCCGGAGGATCGCAAGTTGTTCGAAAGCCTGCCCAAAGGGATAGCCACCTTGAGCCAGGACCAGCTGGGAACCCCCCTTCTGGAACCGCATCCTTCCTGGATGAACCGGATCGTCGAGGAATGGGAGCGCCGATACTCGAGGTGATCGGCTGAAGCTGGAAGAAGAAACTTCATGTCCAGGCTGCTGCGTTTTTTCCCTCTCGTCACCATCGTGCTTTTTCTGGGGCCGGTCATCTCCGGCTTGGTGGCGACAGTGCTTCCGGCTCTCGGATACCTCCCCGCCCTGGGCGGCCACACCCTCGGTCTGGCCCCCTGGCTGAAATTCCTGGCCACGCCGGGGCTTGCGGAATCGGTTCGGCTAACCCTCACGAGCGGGTTCCTGGCGACCGTACTGGCCTGTGTCATCGTGGTCGGGTTCTGCAGTGTCGTTCACAACATCCGGCTCTTCCAGATGGCGCAGTCCGTGCTCTCCCCCCTCCTGGCCACCCCCCACGTGGCGGTGGCCCTGGGGCTCTCTTTTCTGATCGCTCCCAGCGGCTGGCTCGTCCGTTTGGTCTCTCCCTGGCTCACGGGCTGGGAGCGCCCTCCGGACATTGCCATTGTCCATGACCCATGGGGCCTCTCCTTCGTCCTGGGATTACTTTTGAAAGAGGTTCCGTACCTGATGCTCATGACGGTGGCCGCCCTGGGACAGGTGAGGTCACAGGAGATCATGGCTGTTGCAAGGTCCCTCGGGTATAATCCCGTCTCCGCATGGCTCAAGACCGTCTTGCCCCAGATCTACCCCCAGATCAGACTGCCCATTTATGCCGTCCTCGCTTTTTCGCTTTCCGTGGTGGATGTGGCGGTGATTCTGGCTCCGACAACCCCCGCCCCGTTGAGCACTGTGGTCTTCCGGATGTTCATGGACCGGGATCTTGCGATGGTTTTTCCGGCCTCGGCCGGCGCCTGTCTTCAGTTGGCCATCGTTTTCATGAGCATCTGCACTTGGCGGGGCGGTGAACGCGTCGTTTCGAGGCTGGCCAGACCCTGGCTGACGGGAGGCCGACAGGGGAGCCCATCCCGAGGCGCTGGGGTTCTGTGGGTCGGCATTTTTGGATCTCTCGTTGGGTTGTCGGTGCTTGGAACCGTGGCCATGACGATCTGGTCGTTTGCGGAAACCTGGTTCTATCCGGGGGCGCTGCCCGCTTCGTGGAGCCTCGCCCATTGGGGCAGGCACCTCGACGGCCTGATCTGGCCCGGAAAAGTAACGCTGGCGACAGGATTGTGCACAGCCTTGATCGCTCTGTTCCTGGCGCTGGGGTGCCTGCAGAACGAGCGGGTCAACGGTCTGGGGTCGGCGTCAAGGATCCTCTGGCTGCTCTACACACCTTTGCTGATTCCCCAGATCGCCTTCCTCTTCGGCGTGCAGGTCATCCTGGTTCGGCTCAACCTGGACGGCGCATGGAGCGCTCTGATCCTGTGCCACCTTCTTTTTGTCTTTCCCTACGTCTTCCTGTCCCTGGCCGACCCCTGGCGGGCTTTTGATCTGCGTTACCGGGATTCGGCCCTGGCCTTGACGGGCTCACCCGTGAGGAGCTTCTTTCAGGTGGAATTACCCCTGATGCTGAAGCCGGCGGCTTTTGCCTTTGCCATCGGTTTTGCCGTGAGCGCCGGACAATACCTTTCGACGGTGTTCGCCGCAGGAGGACGATTCACCACCCTCACGGTCGAGGCGGTGACCCTATCGAGCGGAAGCGACCGGCGGGTCATCGGCATCTACGCCCTGGCGCAAACCGCTCTGCCCCTGCTGATTTACGCGGCGGCCATTCTCATACCGGCCTGGAAACATCCGAATCGCCGATCATGACAAGATGCTCTCAAAACCCTTATGTGTGAATGAATGGGGGGATGATGGCTTCTCGATCCGGGCCTGCGGCCTTGATTGTGTTCATGCGCTACACTGAGCCGGACAAGGTCAGAACCCGCCGGGCGGCTTCCATCGGCCAGGAGGAGCCAGCCTGCGTTTACGAGAAGCGCCTTCGATTCACTCTTGGCGTCGCAGCCGATTTCTAAGGTGTGAGACCCGAAATGGACGGAAGGTTCTATCTCATCGGCCTGGACCGACCTTGCCCCGCCATCTTTGAGCAGGAATCACGGGGAACCATAATGAATGGAATGGCTTTCACGCTGCTTCACCGGATACGTAAGTCATACGAGAATCTTGTCGAGGATCTCCGACGCAGAGCGAACAAGTTCAGGGCATGTCGTTCTGAACAATTGTTTCCTGCGAGCCTCTTCAACTCCTTCAGCTGTTCCCATGTTCACATCGAGTAGTCGGGAGCATTCCGTGTCATGGTGCCTTGCCTTGAATTCTTTGAGAAATTCGGAAGTCTTCGCGGATGTCCTGCGATCGGCAGCTGGATCTCTGTCTTGAATCTTCCCATATTTCAGACCGATCACCATCAGAGCACCGGTGACGGCACCACATTCGGACCCCATTCCCATGCCGCCGGCGAACGCGGCTGCAAGGCGTCTTGCCATCTCTTTGGGCAAACCCATGGATGGGGCGTACGTTTCAAGTATCGCCTGTGAACAATTCCTGGACTTCATGAATCGGTCAACCGCATGGTTGGGGGCATCCTCGGGGAAGTCGTGAGGTTCGCGTGCAATAGTACCTCTCGCAATCCCCAAGAGCGCTGCTGCCCTGCACAAAAGAGACGTTTTGAATATGTGCCAGCGGCGCAACCATTCCTCACCGCGCGCACTTGCTGTGTTCTTCATGTGGAATGGCTCCATTTTGTGAGATCTCTGTGGCTTAAGAGCATTGAGTCTCGACGTTTCACATCATTGCACATTTGGGGCAAGGCGTGCAAATTGGTCAGCCTATGATTGCACGCAGTTCCTCAGAACCCGGAACGGGTGATCCCCAAAACTGCAGCCGTAAGCTATTGACTGTCCGGAGACCCCGAGTCGATAGCATACGAGGCCTTAAACCCAGCAGACCCAAGGACTTGAAAAGACAGCTTCAGGGCCTCAGGGTTGCGTTGCGAGTGGCAGTCTATTTCCCACTGACCTATTCCTCATCAACTGGTGGCGTGTTGGGGTTGTGAGCATTTTGAGCGAGATGACGGACTTGCAGCGCTGAACATGGGGAGATGCAGTTTACAGAAGGCCACGCACGGTCCGATATCCGACGACGCACCAATGTGCAACGAAATGATCGGCTTTGCAGAGTGAAGGGTAGGGGGGATCCAGAAGAAAGAAGGCGAGGCGTTCGTGTTGGCTGTCGGCCTTCACAACATTGAATATCCGAGTGATCTCTTCTTTTTCCGGCGGTCTTGGTTGAGAATGTTTACACTCAAGACAAGCGAGACAATCGGAGGAGCCGTTATGGGTGAGACCATTGCCGTGACAGCCAGGATCTCCATGGAAGACAAGGAAAGGCTCGACAAGCTTGCCATGGCTACGGGGCGTACCAAAGGGTTTCTGATTTCCAAGGCCATCCAGGATTATCTGGAAAACCAGACCTGGCAGATCGAGGAAATCAGGAAGGGTATCCAGGAGGCGGATGCCGGCGAGTTTGCCACGGACGAAAAAACGGAGGCGTTCTTTGCCCGGTGGAAAGTATAAAGTCCGATGGCTGAAGAAGGCCCTGGAAAACATCGAGGCCGAAGCGAATTACATCGCTTCTAACAGGCCATGACGCACACCAGGAGGTCCTCGTTAAAGTGAAAAATCACAGAGATTCGCTGGAAAAGCTTGCCGGGATCCTGCTCGAACAGGAGTCCATCGACGGAGAGGAGTTGAAGAGTTTCGCCGAAGAGGTGAGGATAGCGTGCCGCCTCGGTCGAAGCGCATACCTCGACCGAGGCGGCACGCTGAATCTCGTTGGTGAGCCTCTGGTGGAGAATACAAGATTGGATGATTGCACGGACCGGAATCAGCGTGACGGATGTTCTAATAAACCGTCGGCTGGCCTCCATCCCTTTTCCTGAACTCTCCGCACCATTCAGAGGCTCTGGTTCGAGGCCATGTGACACCGTGTAATGCACCTTCCGACGAGTCGCTCGCTATGTGAGCCGGCTTTGGTGCATTACGACGACAGGCCCCTTCATCCCTCTGGCGATCGCCGATTTGCCAGTACAAGCAGTCTTGACACTTCACGTCTTCCTCCTGATTGGTTGTTCGAGACCATGGTAAACCAGGGGAATCGGCCGGAGCATGGATACGCAGTATCCTCAACCGTCCCACTGACTGGACATTTGCGTATGTATCAATCCACGAGCGCTGTCAGAGTGATGGAAATCCCCGCATTCCTGAGACCAATGGTCGAGCAACAGCAATTGTAACTCCATTCACTAGTGGAGACGAGAACGGTTGTTCGGGGGGGCTCCGCAAGGTTTCGCCTCCTTGACGATCAGCGAGCTCAGGTCGATCTCCTTTCCATTCATCCCCGCAATGGCTGCGTTGGCCTCAGCCGTTTCACTACCGGACACATTTTACCGAGCAGTCCCGCTCTTGCGGAGCGCGCCATT
>CAZEOY010000336.1:0-4814 GCA_964513835.1 uncultured Syntrophobacteraceae bacterium | reverse complement strand
GATTCCGGCTTTCGCCGGAATGACGTTCCGGAGGCATTGTCGGACATCCTCCTAGGACCAAACCCGCCCGGCAAGTTGATGAATCATCCCAAGCTGCCGGAGCGTTTGGAAAAGATTGAGGCTGCCCCCCGGAGCATGAGAGAGAGTATGGAGGGATTCCTCCTCGGGAACGTCCTTTGATGACAGGCCACCCACTCTGCAAGGGATAGGAAGAGCGCCATGCCCAACGCCATTGTCGTCCTCAACGCAGGCTCATCGAGCGTCAAGTTTTCCCTCTATCTCGATCGGGGTGAAATACTGGAGCCTCACGTTGTCGGTCAGATAGAAGGATTATACACCGCTCCACGTTTTGTATCGAAGGCGCCCGACGGCACTCTCAAGGCGGAGAAGTCCTGGCCCGCCGGCTTCGAGCTGGGCCATGAGGGGGCACTCGACCACCTGGTCGGTCACCTGCGCTCGGAGCTGACCGACGACCGCTTGGTCGGCCTCGGACACCGGGTGGTGCACGGCGGCCAGGTTTACAGTCAGCCTGTCCGCGTGGATGAGAAAGTCCTGAGTCAGCTGGAAAAGTTCGTTCCGCTGGCTCCCCTTCACCAGCCGCACAATCTCGCGCCCATTCGCCGTGCGCTGGAGCGCGCCCCCGAATTGCCCCAGGTGGCCTGTTTCGACACCTCCTTCCACCGCGGTCAGCCTGATGTGGCTCAGATGTACGCTCTGCCCGCCGAGCTGCGCGAGGCGGGGATCATGCGCTACGGGTTCCATGGACTATCCTATGAATACATTGCTTCCGTTCTCCCGGGTGTCGATTCGAGGGCTGCGGAAGGACGGAGCGTGGTACTGCATCTGGGCAACGGTGCCAGCATATGCGCCCTGCGGGCGTGTCAAAGCGTGGCAAGCACCATGGGGTTCACGGCGGTCGAAGGACTCCCCATGGGGACCCGCAGCGGCTCCCTCGATCCCGGAGTCATCCTGTATCTGATGGATACATGCGGGATGGACCCACGATCCATTGAAAAGCTCATTTACAGCCAATCGGGGCTGCTCGGAGTTTCAGGGTTTGCGAGCGACATGCGCGTGCTGCTGGCCAGCGAGAAGCCCCAGGCAAAGCTGGCCGTGGATCTCTTCCTGTACCGAATTCGCCGCGAGCTGGGCTCCCTCGCTGCAGCCCTCGGCGGACTGGATGCCATCGTTTTTACCGCCGGCATAGGGGAGAACGCTCCGGTGATCCGCAGCCGAGTCTGTCGTGACGCTGCATGGCTGGGCGTCGAAATCGATGAGGCGGCCAATGCGGAAGGCCGCCAGCGCATCAGCACCGATGCGAGCCGCGTCTCCGTGTGGGTCATCCCGACCAACGAGGAGCTGATGATCGCGCGTCATACGCGACGCGTGCTGGAATCGACCGAAGGAGGAGACAAGTGATGACAGAAGTCCCGCGCCCGGTCCTGGAGGACAGGAAGGCGCTGGTGATCGGCATCGCCAATGAACACTCGATTGCCTACGGCTGTGCCCGGGCATTCCGCGAGCTGGGCGCCGAGCTGGCATTGACCTATCTCAACGACAAGGCCAAACCCTACGTGCAGCCCCTGGCGGATGAGCTGCAGGCTTCGATCTTCATGCCGCTGGATGTCGCCAGGCCAGGAGAGCTGGAATCCGTCTTCGCTGAAATTGAACGGCGATGGGGCCATCTGGACATTCTGGTGCATTCCATCGCCTTCGCACCCAGGGAGGATCTGCAGGGGGGCCTGCTGAACTGCTCTTCCGATGGCTTCTCCATCGCCATGGACATCTCATGTCATTCCTTCATTCGCATGGCACGCCTCGCAGCACCCCTCATGAAAGACGGCGGAGCCATGTTTGCCATGAGCTATCATGGCGCTCAGAAGGTGGTCCCCAACTACAACGTCATGGGACCAGTCAAAGCAGCGTTGGAGGCAACATGCCGCTACCTGGCCTACGAGCTGGGTCCCCGGAAGATCCGGGTGCACGCGATCTCGCCCGGTCCGCTCAAGACTCGCGCCGCAGGCGGGCTCAAGGATTTCGACCGCATGCTGAATGATGCCGTTGAGCGCTCGCCCGTCGGTGAGCTGGTGGACATCATGGACGTCGGTTTCGCCTGTGCCTTCCTGGCGACGCCGTACGGGCGGCGCGTGACTGGAGAGACGCTCTATGTCGACGGCGGCATCAACATCATGGCTTGATAAGGAGACCCAAATGACGAAAACGAATATCTTCGACCCAATCTCCGTCAGTGGAGAGCTGATGGAATACCTGATGGATGCGGGGCAGCGCTCGGTGTTGTACTGGGACGTGATGCGCCAGAGGGGAAATCAATACCTGGACCACATGTCCAAAACTGTTCCCCACGTACTCCAGTTCGACCACGAGCTGCTGCTGGACGGCCGAAAGCTGCCTCGGCCCGTGAACTACGGGATCGTCAAGATACTCCCACCGAAGGGAACGATTGTCGACGATCGCAAGCGACCCTTCGTGGTGATCGATCCTCGCGGCGGTCACGGACCCGGCATCGGCGGATTCAAGGCGGAAAGCGAGATCGGCGAGGCCATGCGGGCGGGGCACCCCTGTTATTTCATCGGGTTCTCACCGACGCCGGAGCCCGGCCAGACCATTGAAGCCGTCATCGAGGCATTGGCCGTCTTTCTCGGAAGGGTTGCGGAGCTGCACGCCAAGGCCGACGGCAAGCCCGTCGTGATCGGAAACTGCCAGGCAGGGTGGGCTCTGATGATGCTGGCGGCAAAGCATCCCGGACTTTGCGGCCCGATCATGATGGTCGGATCGCCGCTCTCGTACTGGGCGGGTGTGCGCGGCGTCAATCCCATGCGCTACACCGGGGGGCTCCTCGGGGGAACCTGGTTGACGGCACTGACGAGCGATCTAGGGCATGGCTTATTCGATGGTGCATGGCTGGTGCAAAACTTCGAAAACCTCAACCCGGCAAATACACTGTGGTCCAAGCAGTATAACCTGTACGCCGGCATCGATACCGAAGGGCCCCGATATCTGGGCTTCGAACGTTGGTGGGGAGGCCATGTGCTTCTCAGCGGCGAGGAAATGCAGTACATCGTCGACAACCTCTTCGTCGGCAATAAGCTCAGCACCTCCGAGCTGGTAACGGCAGACGGGGTCAGGCTGGACCTGAGAAACATCCGCTCGCCCATCGTCTGTCTATGCTCCAAGGGAGACGACATCACCCCGCCGCAGCAGGCGCTGGGCTGGATCCTCGATCTCTACCGGAGTGATGACGACATCATCGCGGCCGGCCAGACCATCGTCTACGCGGTTCACGAAAAGATCGGCCATTTGGGGATCTTTGTTTCGGGAAGTGTGGTCAAGAAAGAGCACAGAGAGCTCGCCAGCAACATCGACCTCATCGATTGCCTGCCTCCCGGCCTCTACGAGGCCGAATTCCGGAATAAGACGCCGGATGCCGCCCATGTCGACCTGGTCGCGGGAGACTACATCTCCCGTTTCGAGAGGCGGACACTGGACGACCTTCGAGCCCTGGGCTGCAACAGCCTCGACGATGAACGCTGCTTTGAAGCCGTGGCCCGGCTCTCGGAGGCGAGCCATGGCGTCTACCGCACGGTGGCGCAGCCCATGATCCGCGCCATGGCTACGCAACAGGGGGCCGAATGGCTCCGTCGCATGCATCCGCTGCGGCTGGGATATGAGGCGCTTTCGGACAGCAATCCGGCCATGCGTCCGCTGGCGTCGGCGGCCCAACAGGTCAGCAATGACCGCCGGCCCGTGGCTGGGGACAACCTTTTCCTGCAATGGGAGAAGCTCTTCTCCGACTCGATGACCCTCGGTCTCAAGGCCTTTGCGGACTGGCGGGACAGGATGTTGGAGCAGATGTTCTTCGGCATCTACGATCAACCTTGGCTGCAGGCTTTGCTGGGGCTTCGGGCATCGGACGATCCGCCCCGTAAGCATCCCGGCGAGGACCCCGATCACCGGGCCTTCGTTCAGCGCCGGATTGTGGAGCTGCGGGCCGATATGGAAAAGGGGGGCCCCCTTGAAGCTGCCATTCGTGCCCTTGTCTACATCCGCATGCCGGAAAACTCAGCCGACGAGCGGGCGTTCGAGATGCTCCGCCGAATCCGTGCGGAACGATTTGCGCAAAAAACCCTTTCCGAATTCAAACAGGACCTTCGCGAGCAGTACCTGATGCTTCGACTGGACGAACGACGGGCCATGGAGACCATCCCCGCGCTGCTCAAGGGCCATGAGGGCGAGGCACGGGAGCTGCTGGATTACATTAGGCAAGTCGCTGCCGCCGGCGGGCCGCTGGGTGAGGAAGCGCAAAAGCGTTTGTCGGAGGTGGAGCAGCTCTTCAGCGCTTCGGTTCCCGCTCAGAAGAAATCACCGAAGGAGGCCCACTGACGTGATCACCAACCGAACCTTTCATGAAATCGAAATCGGGGCCACGGCCACCCTGCAGCGAACGCTGACCAAGCAGGACATCGACATTTTCGGCTTGCTCTGCGGCGATATGAACCCGACCCATTTCAGCGATGAGTATGCCGAGATGTTGCTGGAGCGGCACAAAGTGATCGGTCACAGCATGTGGGGAGGCGCTCTGATCTCGAGCCTGCTGGGCAACGACCTGCCGGGCCCCGGCACGGTCTACCAGTCCCAGAGCCTCGAATTCCACAATGCGGTGGAGCTCGGGGACACGCTCACCATCTCCATAACCGTCCAGTCCAAGCATGCCGGGGACGGCAGCGTGATTTTCGATTGCCTGGCGGTGAATCAGCGCAATGAGAAAATCATCACGGGGGTGGCCAAGGTTAAAG
>CAZEOY010000335.1:0-4826 GCA_964513835.1 uncultured Syntrophobacteraceae bacterium | reverse complement strand
GGTCCAGAAGAATTCCCATCAAGCCCGTCAACAGCACCGCCAGCGGAAAGCTCAAAGTCCACGGAAGAGAGAACAGTGTCACGCCATAGATGGCCGTGTATGCGGCGAACATCAGCAAGTCGCCATGGGCGAAATTGATGAGCCTCAAAATGCCGTAAACCATGGTATATCCAATGGCTACGAGCGCATACAGGCTCCCGAGGGATATTCCGTTGATGAACTGCTGCAGAAGAATCGTTGAAGTCACAGATATCGCCCTCCCGATGAATCACACGCTGCCGTCACGCTCCAACTCCAATTGCGGCTGCAGGGCTTATAACAAAACGTTCCGGGACAGCCAAACCCCAAAAAAAGAAAAGCAGGGTGTGCGCTGGAACCAACACCCTGCCCCTTGTCGACATTAGTGCTCATGAGAGCCGCTTCGGGCTTCCACCCGTTGATGACGATGCCACAGCCACAGCTGAAGGCAGGCAGCAAACAGCCGCAGCACCTCTGTGCAGCCCACCTCTGCAACGGGCGCCTGGCCCCTCATTCCTCGGAACCGCCATTAAGGATTGATGGTGGTGACGTAGACGAACTTACCTCCCTGCACCTTGTTGATCACCATGCTCTTAATCGGGTTTCCATTCTCACCCATGGTGATGGTGCCGGAAACAGCCTTGAAATCCTTCGTGCTGGCCAAGGCCTCGCGAATCTTGGTCCCGTCGGCCGAACCTGCACGCTTGATGGCGTCTACGGCCAGGAAATACGCGTCGGCTCCCAGTGCTCCGAAGGCGTCGGCCTCCTTCTTGTTCTTTTCTTCATAGCGCTTGATGTATTCCTTCGCACGTTCCGTCGTCGCGGCCTGTTTGTGGAAATGCCCCGTGAAATAGACCTCTTCCACCGCAGCACCGCCGATTTCGATCAAAGCCGCTTCCTGAGCACCGTCACCCGTCAGAATGGGAACCTTGATGCCAAGATCGCGGGCCTGTTTGGCCATAAGCGCATCTTCGGTATAGTAGTTCGGAGCATAGATCAGATCGGGTTTGGACGCCTGCACTGCGGAAAGCTGCGCGGAAAAATCCTGGTCACCCGTCTGGATGTAGGTCGTCGTGACGACCTTACCACCTTGCTTGGTGAACTCCTTCTCGAAGAACTTGGCCAAACCCACGGCATAGTCCTGCGCCTGGTCGATGATGAGAGCTGCCGTTTTGGCTTTGAGATCGTTCAAGGCAAACCTTGCCGCTACTTCACCCTGGAACGGGTCGATGAAACATGCGCGAAAGGCGTACTGCTTTCCCTGATTGACGAGCGGGTTCGTTGCCGTGGGGCTCACCGTGGGAATCTTGGCGGCCTCAGAGATGGGATTTCCCGCCATGGAGTTGCCGCTGATGGCCTCGCCCAGAACCACAACAACCTTCTCCTTCTCCACCAGCAGCGTCATGGCATTGGCCGCCTCGATCTTGTCGCTCTTGGTGTCGACCAGCTTCAGCTCGATCTTCTTGCCGAGAACTTCCGGCTCCATCTCATTGGCGATCTGGATGCCGGCCCACTCTGATTCCCCATAGGCAGCGACGGCCCCGGTCATGGGGAGATAGGCTCCGATCTTGATCGTGTCCTGAGCCACTGCCGGCATCGTGGCTGCCGCTGCAAAAAAGCCAAACAGGACGGTCAGAACCAAACAGGTCTTTCGAGTCATCTTTTCCTCCTTCAGAGAGCAGTTACTCTTCGACGGAAACATTTCTCCCAAACGTTTTAGAGGCTCTATTACAGTAAGAGCTTCTTGGCTGTCAACCTGAACCGCACTCTGCGACTGTAGAGCGTGAAAAGCTCGGTGATCATGCTGACAATGAAAGCCTCCTATTTATCCTACCCAGCTGAATCGCTATTGACGGGGCCAAAACAGCACACCGCTCAGTTAAAAAAAGCATTCGCATGCTACCAGCCTCCAGACTGCAATCTTCCATGTTTCTTTTCCAACAAAGCCTTGTGCAATCTGGAAGTGAGGATACCCAAAGGATCTGAAGGGTGTTTCAATCCTGCACAGTTCGTCTGTTTCGGGTGAAATGGCGACTTGTCAACTGCATTGTGGCATAAAATCTGGGATGCAAATCCCCAGACTTGAGACGAAGTCTCGTCCCTAACCCTGATATTCGGTAACGATCTTCTGCAAATTTCATTGCGCTATGCCCAGGGCAAGACACAAAGATGCTCACCTCAAAGGCCTGCATTGAACTGCATGAACTAAAAAGAGATGGACCTCCGAAGAAAAACTACCGAAAATACATTTCGAGACAAAGGCGCTATTGACAGGCGCAAAAATCGATAGATAATGTAATTGAGTCAAAAAGAGAAAAGCTTCTGGTGCTCGAAAGTCGACTTCTTGAATCCGTTGCCCAATATATGAGCAGAACGTACTTAATGGGAGGGAAGCATTATGACCAAAAAGCTTGTCGAAATTGCCGCTGAAATCGTGCAAAATCAAGTGTCCACTAATCCCATGTCCTCGGAAGAGATTGTCTCATCACTCAAGAGCGTCTTCAGTGCTCTTCAGAGCATCCAGAAATCCGAAGCAGAGGGAGCTCCCTTTGAGGCGGGCAAGGTTGGTGAAGAGGGGCTTGGCGCGGAAAGAGCGGGGGAGAAGGCGGACCCCAAAAACTCTATCCTCGAGGATCGCATCATTTGTCTCGAATGCGGAGCCGAAATGCGTCAGCTGACGGCTAAGCACCTGGGAGCCCACGGCCTCAGCCCTCGCGATTATAAGCAGAAATACGGCTTTCCCATGAAGCAGCCCCTTTCTGCAAAGGCTCTGACGAAGGCTCGCAGCAAAGCCGCCAAGAAACGCGGGCTGCCCGAAAATCTTGTCAAGTATCAGGAAGGAAGGAAGCAGAAAAAGCTCGAAGAGATGGCGGTAGGGATGGAAACGCCTCCGACAGCGGCCGGCGCCGCGGCTGAAGCCAAGTCCACCCAGCGGCGATCCCGCAAGAAGAAAACCGAATAGCCGATCATCCGGAAGCCCCGTGACGCGACGAAATCCCCGAGGCGCTGCAGCCGAAGGGACGAACTCGCGTCCTGCGGCATGAAGACTGCCGCAAGCTCATCGAATCACGTGCGCAGATAGAATCGATATTCCTTGCCGCACAAAGAGCAACGAAGCAGACAAAAAGTGCCGTCTTCCGCCACGATGATGACGGGAGTGCCACAGTCGTCACAGCGCTTGCGAACCCAGTAGCCTTGGCTTGTCTGTTGAGGCTTCTCATCCATACTCATGAATAGACATTCCCTGCGCTGAAACTGCCGAACCATGAAAAAGCTTCGTTGTTGCCGAGCTGATCGTCCCCACCAAGCTCCGACAGAAGAGATCATAGCACTTTTGGGGCCTTCCACTCCACTCTTTTTTCCATGCCAACTCCGAGCCCTTCGTTGCGCATCAACGGGGAACCTGAATCCATGAAAAGAATTCCCATGCCCAAAATCGACGGCTATCACTGCTTCGCATGCGGCACCATCAACCCGCAGGGGCTCGGCATGTCCTTCTATATCCTGGGCGATTCCGTGCGGTCTGACTTGGTTTTGAACGGCCACCACGTGGGCTGGGAGAATATTGCACACGGCGGAATCATTTCGACAGTCCTTGATGAGATCATGGGATGGGCCGTCATCGCCTTCCAGAGGACTTTCTTTGTCACGCGGAGCATGGAGGTTCGATATCTCAGACCGGTTCAAATCCAAACGCCTCTCACAGCAGTCGGTCAGATCGTGGGCGAAGCGGAGGCCAAAGGGAGGGGATGCAGAGCGAAGGGAGTGCTGCTTGACGCTGAGGGGAACCGGTTGGCCGAAGCCCATGCCGACATGGCTTTCCTTGCCCCCAAACGGCTGACCATGATTCCGCATCCGTATCGCAGCGATATGGAACGACTCTTTGAAGAAATCAGACGCCTTCTGGCCCCAGACCTCTCGTGAAGCCGCACCATGTCAGTCGGGGACCTCTTTTCCAAACACCGCATCCTCAACATCGCTCACCGGGGCGCGCGTTCCCTGGCCCCCGAAAACACCCTGGCGGCCGCGCACAAGGCAGTGGCAGTCGGCGCCCACATGTGGGAGCTGGATGTGGGTATGACGAGGGACGGGGAACTGCTTGTCATCCACGATGCAACTCTCGAGCGCACCTCCAATGCAAAGGAGGTTTTCCCCGGCCGGGCTCCGTGGAATGTTCATGAATTCACCCTTGAGGAGATCGGGAAACTGGACTTCGGTTCCTGGTTCATTCGAGAAGACCCCTTTGGGCAGATTCGAGAGGGAGTCATCAAGCCGGATGAGGTGGACCAGCTCCATGGACTTCATGCCCCAACTCTTGCGGAGGCGCTCGAGCTCACACAACGCCATAAATGGTCTGTGAATGTGGAAATCAAGGACCTCAGGGGAACTCCCGGCCACAAGGTTGTGGTCGAAAAAGTCGTGTCACTCGTCAACTCCATGAATATGCATCGCGTTGTTCTCATCTCGTCGTTCAACCACGATTACCTGGAAGAGGCACGCCGACACGACTCTGAAATCCTTCTCGGCGTCCTGACCTACCGCCGTCTCCGCAGTCCCCTCAAGATCCTTCAGCGCCTCGGAGCCCTGTCTTATCACCCCAGGTTGTCGGCTCTGGCCCCGGAGGACATCATGCTCCTCCATCATGAAGGTTTTCAGACGCTTGTATGGGTTGCCAACGACATGCAGGCATTCAAGCGCCTGCTTTCCCTGGAGGTCGGCGGCATCTTCACGGACTTCCCCCAGAACCTCGCTCTACTCCTGGCTCGGAAACCATGAAACCCATGCCCCCCCCGCCCATGCTGCAGCTC
>CAZEOY010000334.1:0-4836 GCA_964513835.1 uncultured Syntrophobacteraceae bacterium | reverse complement strand
TCTCCCTCAGAGGCGGCTGATACTGCCCCGGCAGAACTAACGGGTAAAGGGCAGGCCTAGCGTTTGTATTTTGCCCAAGGTGAATTTGCATCGGAGGCCCCTGTGAGGTAGCCATGTGGTCTCTGTGACAGGGTGAAGAGCAGGCTGCGAGCCTTCGCCGATGATGCGGGCCTGCTGTTCCGAGGCCAGCTCAACGATCTTTTTCGCACTTGCCTGAGCCTGAGGGGCGGCATGTCTGCGCTCCTCGAACCCGGAATAGAGAATGAGCACCATGGCCGGAAGGACCGAAAGCAGCACGATGGCAATGAGTTGAAAGCGAAGACTTGATAAATGCCGTGACATGATCCCTCCGCCCATGGCGGTGGTCCGCGTTCATGCCTCGATGAGGCTGGGTGACAACTGCTCCCATACGGTCACCATACCATTGTTCCATTTGACAAGTTGCGCGGTTCCGTCCTGAGATACTACAACTGCCAGAACGTCATGCAGTGCATTGCACAAACTGTAAGCCGAATTATGTCGGCTGCCCACACAGTCGCTCTTCTCCTCGCGAATCTCGAATCCTTCGGGGTCCAAGGCTTGCGCCACTGAATCGACGTGCTCCAGTTTGCCGGATATTTGAGCTCCAAATCCGACCAGTTCCAATCTCTGTGTCATCACCACGGCGCCGTCGACCTGCGTCATGCCGGCTACCATGTGAGCCCACTCGAATACGGATTCATCAAGGGAGGAGAGTGTCTGGTTTTTGCCGGCCAGGTATTCCATCCAGCCGACCTCTCTTTCCAGGTCTTCAAGGGAGCCGTGGAATTCCGCCAATGCATCGGCTATTTTCACAGTCAGGGTGCGAAATCGTCTGCATGGTTCTTCGTCAACGAATCTGTACTTAATCCTTACGTAAGGGTTCTCTGACAAAAACTCGTCCTTGCGATCATCGGGGATGAGGATCAAGGTGCCTCCATGCCTGTTGGATCGAATCCTGCCTATAATTCGCATGAAAACCTGTTTTTTTATTATCCCGAAAAATTCGGGATCGATGGCTGCCCAAGGCTTTGTCGCACACCTCCGAACCTCCCTGTGCAACGCATGCTCCTCATCGGCCAGGGTGCCGAAGGCTGAACGGATCCACATGGAATCGATGACCGTCGTGGACGGACAAACAACTTCTCCGGCATTGAGTGTGGCGATATCGGTGGACCCGTTGCTCACGGCTATACGACCCGGATTTGTAACGCTTATGACGAGAGAGTCGGGAAGCGGTTGGAACCCCTTCCCACCCCCATGAAGGCTCTGTATCCATCGTGATCCGGAATGCACTATTCCCCAGATTGACAATCCGCTTTTCCCATCGCGCCACAGTCCGATCAGGGAGCCGTAGAAATCAACGGATGGTGATAGCTTCCGCAATTCACGCTCGGTAAATGGCAGCCTCTCTCTAAATAAGAGCCTGTGAAGACCGGATGGCGGTCCAAGGTCGGGGGGGAATTGTTCGGGGGCCAAAAAGATGAGCCGAAATCTCACCGGCCGCTCCTCCTCTCGAAGTAGGCTGGCCTGGTAGCAGACAGAGATCATGTGCTCCAGTACAGTGAGATCAGGTAGCGAAAAACATCCCTGAGCGCTCACCATCGGCCATCGGTCTCGGACGAACAAGGCAAGGTCCCTTGGGTAAGCGCTGATCTGGTATTCAGAAGGCATACCGACCTCCTCCATGATGCAACGAAGACGGTGTATGAGCTTTCCCAATCCATGATCGTGCTATCTCATGCCATGCATGAAATCTACCGACCCATTGGGGTTGTTTGAATTACTCTTTCTTAAAAATTAACGACAAAAGGTCAAGTTGGAGCTCCTGTATCTGGACAAGGCGATCCCACTGATGCGAGAGGAGGTGGTCCAGCTTGTCATGGAGATGGCGAATTTCAAGCTCAGCCTTGAGATTGACCTGGTAGTCATGCTGTGAACGAAGTCGGTCTTTTGCCTCCTGGCGATTTTGACTCATCATGATGACCGGCGCCTGGATTGCCGCCAGACACGAAAGAATAAGGTTCAATAAGATGAACGGATAGGGATCGGGGGGACGCAAACCCACCACCAATGTATTCACAACAATCCATAGAGCGAGGAAGGCGCCAAAACACAGAAGAAAGCTCCAGCTTCCACCAAATCCTGCAAGTCCATCCGCCAGCCTTTCGCCGAAAGACCACCTCTGCTCGAACTCCTTATCGATGTTCATTGCGAGCAGCTCGTGCTCCTGAATGCTCTGCAGGACCTGCTGCTCAATGTTTGTAAGTTCCCCTTTTTCGGACTCGAGCAGGAGGCGGACATAGTCAGCCCCGAACTTCATCAGGTCATGTTTGCATATGAAGTCGTCCGGTGCCCAGGTGGACTTATCTCCACGAATCTGATCCGCGATGACATCCCGGATGGCCCCGCATGGAAAAAGCTCCCGTCGAGGAAAGCTCTCTCCGCAGACTACACATGTATGCCGGTCATTCTTATCAGTCATAACTCGCCCCGCGGCGGCGCGGTTTCCATCGATGGTTGTGGTTTTCTTTGCCATGGAATGCCTCCTCCCAAATTGAAAAGGCCAGTTCTTTCAAACGACGTTGAGGACTCCGAGAGCTTAAATCATGCCTTATGTCCTCCCCCTATTTGACGCATTGCGCGGAGCAGGCGACGAATCCCGTAAAACGGCAGTCCCGTATGACTTGGCGTCTAGGAGGTTGTCCGACAATGCCTCCGGAACGTCATTCCGGCGAAAGCCGGAATCCAGAAATCCGCATGTCTCCTGGATCCCGGCTTTCGCCGGGATGACAACGGAAGGCGATGTGCCCGTTCTCGGACAGCCTCCTAGTGGTTGAGAAGGAAGTGAGCACCGATGCCGGCGAAGTATCCCAGAGCAATGGCCCACGACCATTTGAGGTGGCGAAAGAAGGTGTAATTGCCTTTTGACTGGCCCATAAGGGCCACGCCCGCCGCTGAACCCACCGAAAGCAAACTACCCCCAACGCCTGCGGTAAAGGTGATCAACAGCCACTGGAAATGATCCATCTCGGGCGACATGTTCAATATGGCAAACATCACGGGAATGTTGTCTATGATGGAGGAAACCAAGCCGGCCAGGATATTCGTGGCGGTGGGCCCCCAGCTTCCGTACATGATGACGGAAGCGGCGTTGAGGTAACCAATATAGGCGAGCCCCCCCACCGCAAAGATGACACCGAAGAAGAATAAAAGGGTATCCCACTCTGCCTTGGAAACCATCACAAAGATGTCGAATTCCCGATCGACGGGCTCCTCGCCTGTACGGCGCAGGAGCCAGGAGTAAATCATCAGAAAGGAAAGACCTGTCATCATGCCGAGAAACGGTTGCAACCCCAGGAACTGCTCGAAGGAGATGGCCATGGCGATGGTGATGAGAAAAAGCACACACATGGCTATGCCGCCCCGCTTGATGGAGACTTTCGTCTCCCCCGAGTGCTCGGGAGTTCCCTTAGGCACAAACAGACTGAGAATGACGGCCGGTACGATCCAGTTTACAGCAGAGGGGAGGAACAGCTTGAAGAATTCGAAGAACTCGATATGGCCAGACTGCCAAACCATCAAGGTGGTGATGTCGCCAAAGGGGCTGAATGCGCCGCCACTGTTAGCGGCAACGACCACATTGACCATGGCGATGCTGACAAATTTCGGGGTCTTGGCGCCCACCGCCATGATGACAGCTCCCATCACCAGGGCCGTGGTCATATTATCGGCGAAAGGGGAGAGGAAAAAGGCGATCAGCCCGGTGATCCAGAAGATCTGCCGGTAGCCGAACCCCTTGTCGATTAGCCATACACGCATGGCCTCGAAAACGCCCCGTTGGCTGATCGCATTGATGTAGGTCATGGCCACGAGCAGGAACAAGGCCAACGCGCCGTACTCGTCCACGTCGTGCATCACCGCATGCCGGAGCTCCTCGTGGGTGACGCCATAATTCGGTGCCGCCAGCCCGATGATGACCCAGATGATGCAGCCCGCCAGCACCAATGTCTTGGATTTGCGCATGTGAGTGGCTTCCTCTGCAATGACAAAGCAGTAGGCCACAATAAACAGGATAAGACAGACCAGCGCCCGTGGATCCTGGGTGGGATCCAGGGTATGCTCGCGAGGCGTGGCCAGGACCACTGCCGGCCACAGCGTCAAGCCAAGCGTGGCCAATGTGGCAAAAATTCTCATTTTGGCTCCTCCAATCAACATGTTTAAGGTCTTCACCTCTGAGCGATGTCTACTTTTCTACCAGTCGGGCGAGCGCAGGTTCATGCGATCCTCTTCTGGAGGCGTTTGCACTTTGGCGGGGGTGAGCAGGTGTCCCCAGTCCGTCCTCTTCTCCATCTCTTCCTTGATCTCCTCGGGCACGAAATCCTTCCCCACCCGGATTTCCCAGCCGCCCCCCAGGGCCTTGTATGTGGCAATCAGGTTGAGCAACACCGCGCCCTGCGTGGACGTGAGAAGGTCCTGTGTCTGGGTCTGGAACCTCTGCGTGTCGAGGACACGCTGATAGTCCACCAGCCCCTCGCGGTACTGGGTCATGGAAAGCTCCACTGAACGGGTCGCTCCCTCCACGCTTTCTCTGAGGAAGCCGACCTCTTCCTGGGATCTAAGGAAAGCGGACAGACCGTCCTCTACTTCCTGGGCGGCCTTAAGCACCGTGTCTTTGTAGTTCACGACCAGCTCCTGGAACCGGGCGTCTTGAACACGGACACGGTTCTTGATGCGCCCGTAATTGAAGATGTTCCATGTGACGCCGATTCCGCCGTTATACTGCAGGCTGTTTGAATCCCATATACCGCTCAAGGA
>CAZEOY010000333.1:0-4845 GCA_964513835.1 uncultured Syntrophobacteraceae bacterium | reverse complement strand
GCATCGTAGGAGAGGGTTACGAATTTCTTGGGTTTCACTTCCAGTCTGAAACCGATGTCGGTGACCCCTTTCTCCCGACTGCTCTCCAGTCGGACGTCGGGGTCGTTCACCGGAACTCGTTCGAAATTGTAGCCGTGCAGGACCTGGAGTCGGGCTATCTCGTTGTAGCTGATCCTCTCATTGCCTTGTGCATCCGCTCTAACGGATTTGCCCGTCAAGAACGTCGAGAAGCCATATCGGATATCGTGGCGGGAGGGATCCTCGTCAAAGCGATCGAACAGAGGAATGTCGCCTTCAATGGGTTCGGGGACGTACTCATACAGGAACTCTGGGCGGATCGAGTGCTGGAATGCCCGATAAGATCCGACCTGCCATGGGTAGACTCGGTTCAGACGGCTGTTCATCTCGAGTCGCAGATCAGTGAAGAATCGCCCTTGGGAGGTGGCGGGCCGATCGGGCCTGTCTTCCTCCCAATCGACCCAGTAGGAAGTCGCGCTCAACCCGACAGATGGCTCCACATTCAGGAATTTCTTGAGCTGGAGCGGCAGGTAAAGCCTGGGAGAGGCCTCCAGGCGATTGGCACGGTCTCCCTCGCGTCTCCAATAATTCGTGTAAGCGGTATTGAACGTATAATAGAGGGGAAAATCGTCGATCCATTTGGGGGTGACGCTGTAGGCAAGAGCCGGGATGCGCTGCAGCGTGAATTCGTCGATTTCCTTGTCCTGCTGATCCCAGTACCGGGTGTCCATGCTGATGAGACTCGATTCCAACCGTTTTTCCAGGTAAAGACTGGATTCCCGGGCGAGGGTGTTCTCGTCATTGATGACTCCGCGCCCGAAATGCTCCCGGAAAATCTTGTCCGAATAGTCGACCGAGGCCGATCCACGTTCGAATTCCCGCAGGAAATTGCGGTCACTGACGAAGTCGAGGTCCAATTTCCCGTCGATTTCCCAGGGGAACTCGAAGGAATGCCTCGATCTCAACCAAAATCGATCACTGCGGATAAAAGGGTATTCCTGCTGCGCCAGGTGAGACGGGTCGGCGTGGTCGTCCAGATAGTTGAACAGCCAGATGCCTTCTCCCCATCTTTCGTGGTTGATCCGGTATTCGATGCCCCCCATAAATCCGCGCTCTTCCATGTAGCGGCCGAAAAAGGTCGCATCCATGTCCTGGCGGATGGCCCAGTAAAACGGGATCTCTCCCTGCAGACCGTTGAGATCAGAATATCCTCCCCAGGGAAGCAGGAAACCCGACTGCCTCTTGCGATTCAAGGGGACGGCCACAATAGGCAGATAGAAGACGGGCATTCTGCCAATCCAGAACGACGTGTGTTTAGCCCATGCCGTCCCTTCGACGTTGATCTTCATGGTGCCGTAGCGAATCTTCCAATCCGCGCTCTGAGGATCGCATCCCGTCACGAAGCCGCTCTTGAGCTCGTATTGGGTTTCGCCCGTCTTCTGGATGTTCTCTCCCTGTGCGTAGAGCTGATTGGTGGCAAAATAGGTCAGCCCCCCATCAACCCATCCGGTCTCCTCATCCAGATTCCAGATCACGTGCTCTCCGCGGAGCCAGTCGTTTCCGTATTTCAGAAGCACGTTGCCCCTGAGCTCCACGACACGTTTGCCGGTGTCCAGCTCAGCCCAATCCGACTCGATGTAACGTCTTCCCGAGATGATTCGAACGTTGCCCTCAGCCTCATAGATCTTTCTATTCTGGTCGTATGACAGCTTGTCGGCATCGATAGTCCAGGTTCCGCGAGCCTCGGTGACAAAAGTGCCGGTGCCGACGAGGTCCTTCAATTCCTCTTCGGCTGCAGCAGATCCGAGCAAAACGCCCATAGACCACCCGATGAACATGCTCACGATGGCCGAAGTCACGAGGAAATTTCGCAGGCGAGATGAATGGATGCGAAGCATGGTATCAATGCCCTTCCATTGATAGTGGCCATTTATCCAGAGACCGGGCACCTCGATTCGCAACGCTGTCAGGGCATGACCCACCAGCCGCTCTCAATCCTTTGATTGCAGAGTCCAAGCCAAAAGAAGACCGTGAATTCATGGGGCAGAACCTCCTGAATTGCTCCCCCGTCCCCCGGACTTCGCCCGTTCTTTATATGGCAAGGGTGTGTTCTCCAAAAAGCTCTTTCACTTCACCGGCAAAATACAATGAGCCGGTGATGCAAATGGCATCGCCTGGTGCCGCCATCGCTCTGGCCTCGGCTATGGCCGCGCGGGGATCACGAATGACATAATGCTTCTGAACGTATGGGCGGGCCATCCGTTTGAGCGTCTCAGGCCGTTCCGCCCGAGCATATCGAGGCTGAGTGAAAATGGCCGTCTCAGCAAGGGGCAGCAGGCGTCTGAGAATCCCACGAGTATCTTTGTCAGCCATGATGCCGATGACCAGATGCAGCTTTTCGAAAGCGAAACACGACTTGAGCGCCTCTCTCAGGCTCTCGGCACCGTGCGGGTTGTGGGCGCCGTCCAGAATGATGAGGGGGTTTTCCTGCAATACCTCAAGCCGCCCGGGCCAGCTTACCTGAAACAAGCCATCCCTGATGGCTCCGTCTTCCAAGGTGAGAGCGTCCCGGGCCTCCAGCACTTCAAGAGTCGCCAGTGCCAAAGCCGCATTCTGATACTGGTGGATGCCCTTGAGGTTCAGCTCCAGCATTCGATACCGCTGTTTCATCCCATGATACTGGAATGAGCCATCGGGATTTCGGCGCACGCGGAACTGCGATCCCAAGCTGAAGAGCGGAGCATTGTGACCGAAGCAGGTGGCTTTCAAGATCCCTTTCACCACCGGTTGCTTGGCGCCCGTAACGAGTGGTATGCCGTCTTTGATGATCCCCGCCTTTTCTCGGGCTATGGACGCCAGGCTGCTGCCCAAAAACTCCTGATGGTCATAGGACACGTTCGTGATGATACATGCCTCGGGCCGTATGACATTGGTCGCATCCAGCCTCCCCCCCATTCCCACTTCGATGATGGCCCAGTCCACCTGCTCCTCCATGAAGTACTGGAAAGCCATGCCTGTCACCATCTCAAAGAATGTGGGAGGCTCACTGTCGTCGAGCACGGAATGGACACGCTCGAACACCTGGAAGATACGGTCGATGCCTGCCTCCCTCTCGTCGATCCGGAATCTCTCCGTAAATCTCACGAGGTGAGGTGAGGTGTAGAGCCCGACTCTGAATCCGTGATGCCGCAAAACGCTCGAAAGCATGGCGGCCGTGGATCCCTTACCGTTGGTGCCTCCGATATGAATGCACCTCAGGCGGCGTTCCGGATTTCCAAGGCGCGCCAGTATTTTCTCCGTAGAATTCAAACCAAATTTGATGCCATGCTTCTGCAAACCATAAAGGTAATCGATGGATGCCTTGTAGCGGTTCGGGACCGAGCTCTCCATTTGTTTTCCCATGCTCCATACCACAATGATGATGCCGGGCTTCTGAGTATACCAACCCTTTTAGCACACTTCACTCCGATGCGAAATGTCTATGTGGTGAACAAACAGAAGAGAAAGGAGGGGGGGTCTCGGAAAATGGATGTTGTGGGAAAGACACGGGGTTTGGGGACCGATAGCTCCTCACTCGCCGTTTGAAAAGCAATGGCCCAAGATGGCGGTTTGGCTTCCGGGCCACGGGGCGGAAAACCGAAAAAGGTCCTCGTTCAGACCACTTGAAGCACGGATCTTGAGTGTGGAGGCTCACTCGCAGAGGGGCATAACAAACTGGCCACAGTTTCAAGAAGCCT
The DNA here is from genome assembly GCA_964513835.1 of uncultured Syntrophobacteraceae bacterium. GTDB lineage: Bacteria > Desulfobacterota > Syntrophobacteria > Syntrophobacterales > Syntrophobacteraceae > JALOOX01. Next base: position 1,090 of record CAZEOY010000333.1, on the reverse strand, counting down.
GTCCCAGCTCAGGGGTTTGGATAGAACTTGGTTAACACCGCTGGTCGTGAGATCATCCTCTTCGTATTGAGCTCCCCAGCCGGTGATCAGAATGACAGGCAGATGCGGATTCTTAGCCTTGGCCCTTTTGGCAATATCCCATCCGCTCACCGATGGCATCCCGAGATCTGTCAGCACCAGGTCAAAATTCTCAGACTCGATGAGCTGTAAGGCTTCCTGCCCATTGTCCGTTGACGTGACCCGATGCCCTTTCAGGCGCAACATATCTCTCAAAATCTCCAGGATTTCCGTGTCATCGTCGACAACCAGGAGCCTGAAAGAATCCGGTGCCGATTTGGCTTCGCAGGTCTCCACTGCCTTCGATGGAGGGGCTGCCTTCGGCAGGGAGATCACGAAAGTGGATCCATGGCCGGGGGTGCTTCGTACTCGAATCTCGCCACCGCTCCGGGCAATCAGGCTCCACGAGACACTGAGCCCGAGACCCGAATTGCCCACCCCCTTTGTGGTATAAAACGGGTCGAATATCCTCCCCGACACTTCCTTGCTCATTCCAATTCCCGTATCCGAAACTTCGACCATGATCTGGTCCTCCCGAGGCTTGCATGACAGACTCATGACCCCACCTTCCGGCATGGCTTCAACGGAATTGAAAACCAGGTTTGTGAGCACCTCCCTCAGGTCTGAGGCACTGATGGAAGCGAAACAGGCGGGATTCAGATCCAGCTGAAATCGGATGTTCCGCCCCGAACGCTCCATGGCGTTCTTCCAACGTGGCCGCGTCAGCTCAATCACATCGGAGATGGCCTCGCCAACGTTGACCGTCGCGGGAAGCACCTGAGAGTCCTTGGTCCGTTCGGTGAACTTCTGAAGCCTGCGGACGGTGTTCGCTCCGTCCTGGACCGCCTTCTCGATATTGTGCAGGCGTCTCTGGATCTCGTCGTCGTCTATGCTGGGGAGCATCAGCTGAATGTTCCCGAGAATCGCCATCAAAAGATTGTTGAAGTCGTGAGCCACCCCTCCCGCCATGATACCCAATGAGGCCAGTTTTTCGGTCTGGATGAGCTTGTTCGCCAGGGAGTTCCGCTTGGTC
>CAZEOY010000332.1:0-4866 GCA_964513835.1 uncultured Syntrophobacteraceae bacterium | reverse complement strand
CAAGCATGGAAGCCACGTAAGGGCTGGAGCTCCCATCGGAAACGAAGTAGTTCACCCAGAGGCCGTTCTTGCGGGAATACACCAGGCCGGCATCCTCCAACAGTTTGAGATGGTTCGAAACCGTCGGCTGGGCTATGTCGAGGGCGGCCTGCATCTCGCACACGCAGAGCGAGCGTTGTTGAAGCATCTTGATGATTTTGACGCGATTCGGGTCCGACAGGGCCTTCATGACCTTGATAAAATCTCTCATGGGACAACCCCTCATCATATTGGCGATTGCAAATATATCATCATGCATTGACGATTGTCTATATAAAATCTTCCCCAACTGCACACGAATCCATAATGGATCCGAAATTGTTTTGAAGAGAAACGGCGCTCCTGGTATCATTTGCCCCAAGCAGTCCGGTGGAGGCGATGCAGACACGAGAGCTGATCTTTCCCAACCCCCCGGAACCGGCAGGACCCGCTGTTCCCGGCCTGATCGTATTGGCATCCGCCGATCTTTTAGGTCGTGGGCGTCGAGGAGGCCTTGGAGCAGCGCCTCGTCCGGGGGCGATTGCCGGCGTGAGTGACCAGCGTGAAATCAGCCGATGCTTCAAACACTCAAGCGCATCCTCAGAAAGAAAATCTCGGGACGGTCCTGTCCGTGCGCGGCAGTGTGATCGATGCGCGTTTTCCCGCCAAGCTCCCGGATCGTTACAGTGTGCTGTTGTGCGGAGACCGCCGGGAAGTGGTGATTGAAGTGCAGAGTCACCTGAGCCGCGAGGTGGTGCGCGGCATGGCCCTCACCCCTACCCGGGGCATGGCGCGAAACGCCGTCATCGTGGACACGGGGCTGCCCCTGCGTGTCCCCGTCGGCAAAAGCGTTCTCGGCCGGGTATTCAACGTCTTCGGGGATCCCATCGACAGGCTTCCCCCGCCCGAAGACGTCCGCTGGGCTTCGATCCATGCCGATCCGGTTCCCCTGGGCGACCGCGCCACGACCTCCAATGTGTTCCTGACGGGCATCAAGGCCATCGACGTGCTCATGCCCCTGGAGCTCGGCGGCAAGGCGGGGCTCTTCGGCGGGGCCGGCGTCGGAAAGACGGTGCTGGTCACGGAGCTCATCCACAACATGGTGGGCTTTCACGAGGGGGTCAGCATCTTTTGCGGGATCGGCGAACGGTGCCGGGAAGGGGAAGAGCTCTACCGCGAAATGAAGGAGGCCGGGGTTCTTGACAAGACGGTCATGGTATTCGGCCAGATGAACGAGCCCCCGGGAGCCCGATTCAGGGTGGGGCATGCGGCCCTGACCATGGCCGAATATTTTCGGGACGAGGCGCGCCAGGACGTGCTGCTCCTCATCGACAACATCTTCCGCTTCATCCAGGCGGGCTCCGAGGTTTCCGGCCTTCTGGGCCAGCTTCCTTCGCGGCTGGGCTACCAGCCCACCATGGCCACGGAGTTGGCCGGCCTCGAGGAGCGCATCTCCAACACGCGAAGCGGGGCCATCACCTCCATCCAGGCCGTCTACGTTCCGGCGGACGATTTCACCGACCCGTCCGCTGTGCACACCTTCGGGCACCTTTCCGCCTCCATCGTGCTTTCGCGCAAGAAGGCCAGCGAAGGTCTGTATCCGGCCATCGATCCGCTGCAATCGTCCAGCAAGATGCTGAATCCACTGGTGGTGGGGGACCGACATTATGCGATCGCCCGGGAAGTGCGAAAGACTCTCGCCACTTACGAGGAGCTCAAAGACATCATCGCCATGCTGGGCATCGAGGAGCTTTCGGAAGACGATCGAAAGGCGGTCTACCGCGCCCGCCGCCTGGAGCGTTTTCTGAGCCAGCCGTTTTTCACGACGGAGCAGTTCACGGGGCTGGAAGGGAGGTCCGTCCGTCTGGAGGATGCCCTCGACGGTTGTGCCAGGATCTTGAACGACGAGTTTTCCGAATATCCCGAAAAGGCCCTGTACATGATCGGCAAGGTGGAGGAGGCCAGGATCCCGTGAGACTCCAGGTCCTGGTGCCCAGCCATGTTTTCGTGGATGAACCGGCCCGGAAAATCATCGCCGAAGCCGAGAACGGCCATTTCTGCCTCCTCCCCCGACACGTGGACTTTGCGGCGGCGCTGGTTCCCGGTATCCTCTCCTGGTGGACGCCGGAAGGTGAAGAGTGTTTTGCGGCCGTGGACGAGGGCATCCTGGTCAAGTGCGGTCCCGATGTGTGGGTTTCGACGCGCAATGCCGTGCGAGGCCCCCACCTCGGGGCGCTCAGGCAAACCGTGGACGAGGTCTTCCGGCGCCTGGATGAGCAGGAGCGGAAGTCACGTTCGGCTCTGGCCAGGATGGAAGCCGACTTTGCCAGGCGATTCTGGGAGTTGGGACGACGTGGGTAGCTCGGGCTCCTCCAGAAAGCGACTCGACGAGACCAGGCAGCGCATCAGCGATGAGGTGGGCGGGAAAGAGGCGCGCAAACTGCGGGCCCGCCGCCGGAAAGGCCTGGGCGCATGGTTCGGTGTGGGGATGTTCGGCCTGGTCGGCTGGGCCGTCTCCATTCCGACTTTGCTCGGGACGGCCCTTGGAGTCTGGGTGGATCGGGAATTCCCCAGCCGCTACTCATGGACCCTCATGGGGCTTATGGCCGGCGTCATCTTGGGATGCCTCAATGCCTGGTACTGGGTGAAGCGGGAGAGCCGGCGAGAAGAATGAGGATCGGTGAATCGGTGAATATGTAGAAGGGTGAATGGGTGAATCGTATCGTTGAGGTTTCGGGGGTGCTGGCTGCGGGGACGGTGGTAGGAGCCCTTTACTTCGGCGGGCTCTGGTGGACCGTGCAACGCGTGGCCCGCTCGCCGCGACCCGGTGTCCTCCTGCTCGCAAGCTATTGGGTGCGAACGGCTGTGGCCCTGGCCCTGTTTTATGTCATCATGAAGGGGGACTGGCTGAGACTGCTGATCTGCCTGGCGGGATTCCTCATCGTGCGCCAGCTCCTGACCTGGATTCTCGGTCCTGGTAATATGGCCGTGCGGCCACGCCGGAGCGAGGGAACTCCCCGTGAAGATCACACCTGATCAGATCATCATCTGGCAGTGGGGATTCATCCACATCAACGCCACCCTGGTCACGACGTGGGGTGTCATGCTGCTCCTCGTGGTCGTTTCCGCCCTGGTGACACGGAAGCTCTCCACCGGCATGAAGATGTCCCGCATGCAGAACCTGCTCGAAGTCATCGTGACGTTTCTGAACCGCCAGATCAGCGATGTGGGTCGCCAGGAGCCTGCAGAGTTTTTGGGCTTCATCGGCACCCTCTTCCTTTTCATAGCGGCATCCAACGTGCTCAGTGTGGTGCCGGGAGTCGATCCGCCCACGGGCTCCCTTTCGACGACCACGGCACTCGCCATCTGCGTATTTGTGGCCGTTCCGCTCTACGGCATCTCCAGGCGTGGCGTGATCGGCTATTTCAAGGAGTACGCAAAGCCCTCCATCCTGATGCTGCCCTTTAACATCATGGGAGAGCTCTCCCGTACCCTGGCCCTGGCGGTCCGCCTCTTCGGGAACATGATGAGCGGGACCATGATCGGCGGCATCCTCCTGGCCGTGACCCCGCTCATCTTTCCCGTGATCATGAACCTTTTCGGACTGCTGACCGGCCTCATTCAGGCCTACATTTTCACCATCCTGGCGACGGTTTTCATCTCTGCCGCGGTGGAGGTCCAAACCGGCGCCGACTCGGGCGACCCACACCAGGACAAAGGAGAATGACGCCATGGACAGCCTGACTCTGGTATCGGTGGTATCCATTTTCACGGCGGGCTTGACGATGGCCATCGGCTCCATCGCCCCGGCGATGGGGGAGGGGCGCGCGCTTTCCCAGGCCCTGCTGGCCATTGCCCAGCAGCCCGACGAAGCCAACGCCATCACCCGCACGCTCTTTGTGGGAATGGCCATGGTGGAATCCACGGGCATTTACTGCCTGGTCATCGCCATGATCCTGCTGTTTGCGAACCCATACTGGAACTACCTGGTGTCCCAGGCGGGAGGATGATCCGTGCTGATCGACTGGTTCACCGTTTTTGCGCAGATCCTCAATTTCCTGATCCTGGTGGCGCTGCTCAAAAGATTCCTCTATGGCCCCATCATCAAAGCCATGGACGAGCGGGAGGCGGGGATTGCAGCCCGGCAGGAAGAGGCGCGGCTCCACATCGAGGCGGCCGAGCGCGAGGCGATGCTCTACCGGGAAAAGACCCGCGAGCTCGAAGCCGGCCGCGCCGAGATGATGGAGAATGCCAGGCAGGATGCCGAATCCCGGCGGAGTGAGCTGCTCACCCAGGTACGGGAAGAGGTGATGAACCGGCGGACGGCCTGGTACGAGGCGCTGCAGCAGGAAAAGGCCTCCTTTCTCCACGACCTGAGACTCCACGCCGGAGCGAAATTCCTGCAGATTTCCCGGCAGGCCCTCGGGGAGCTCGCCGGCGCGGAGCTCGAGCAGCGGATTCTGCACGTCTTCCTCGAGCGGCTCCAGGACATGGCTGAAAGCGCCGGCAGCGATCTCCCGGAATCGCTCAAACGCTCCGGGGCGCGGGTCGCCGTCACCAGCTCCTTTGAAATTCCGGAGGATTTGCGCTCCCTCATCGAGCACACTTTTCGAAGCCGCCTTGCTCCGGAATGCTCTTTCCATTACGCAATCTCTCCGGATTTGCTCTGCGGCATCGAGCTCAAAACCGACGGGGTGAGAGTCGCCTGGAGTCTCCAGGATTACCTGGGTGAGCTGGAGAAGGAGCTGAACCTGGAGTTCATCAAAAGGCCGGTTTTCGCATCCGCGGGCGTTCTGGAAGAATAGCGAAAGAGAAGACGTGAGCGTACCCCCGGCAAACCTGGGCGTG
>CAZEOY010000331.1:0-4872 GCA_964513835.1 uncultured Syntrophobacteraceae bacterium | reverse complement strand
TCCTGGATTGACTCCCGCGGTAGCTGCGCGTGCCATTGTAAGGGGGTGTGCGGTTTGGGAACGAATGTAGAAATCGAAACGTTGAGAGAGGCCTTCTTCTTCCGGGCAACGCGCCACACCACGTGAGAAAGATGGATCATGGCCTCCAAATCTTCACTCTCCTCGGTGGGCAAGCCGATCATGAAATACAGCTTGAGCACTTTCCAGCCCAGTGCGAAGGCGTTTTCGGCCGTTTGCACGAGGTCGTCGTCGGTCACGGGCTTGTTGATCACGCGGCGCAGCCGCTCACTGCCGGCTTCGGGGGCCAGGGTGAAACCGGTCTTCCGGACCCTACGCACCAGTTCCATGAGCTCCGGCGTGAGCGTTCCGACCCGCATGGACGGAAAGGATACGGCCACCCGGTCGAATGCCAGCCGATTCATCAAGGCCGAGAGCAACCACTGGACCTGGCAGTAATCGCCCGTGCTGAACGAGAGCAGGGAAAGCTCCTCGAACCCACTGTTCCCAAGCGCCTCCTGGGCGGCGGACAGGAGCGCCTCCGGTCGCCGTTCCCGAACCGGACGGTAAATGTAGCCGGCCTGGCAAAACCGGCAACCCCTTGTACAGCCACGCGCAATCTCGATGCTGAGGCGGTTGTGGATGATGTCCCCCAGGGGGACCAGGGGCCGGACCGGAGTCGGCGAGAGGTGGTCGAGATCCATCACCAGCCGTTTGCTGACGGATTCATGGCCCTTAAGCCGAGGCTGGATGGAGCGCACCGAACCCGAAGCTTCACTATAGGCCAAATCGAAGAACGACGGGACATAGACTCCGGCAATCCCTGCCACCGCCCGAAGAAAATCTGCGCGCGACCCTCCACCATCACGCCATTCCCGATGCAGCGCGACTATCTCGGCCAGAACCCCCTCGGCCTCACCGAGCACCACAAAATCCAGGAACTCCGCCAAAGGCTCAGGATTGAACGCGCAGGGACCTCCGGCGATGACCCAGGGATCGCCCGCCCCTCGGTGGCGGGAACGCAGGGGAATCCCTCCAAGCTCGAGCATCGTGAGGATATTCGTGTAGCTCAGCTCATACTGCAGACTGAAACCGACGAAATCGAAATCTCTCAGGGGATGGCGGCTTTCGTGACTTCGAAGCGGCTCACCAAGGTTCCGCAGATGCTCTTCGTAGTCGAGCCAGGGAGCGTAGGCCCGGTCGGCCATCACCCCATTCATGCCGTTCAGCAGATGGTAGAGGACACGCAGCCCGAGATGGCTCATACCGACTTCGTAAACATCGGGAAAAGCAAGGAGAAAACGAACCCCTGCGGAATCGAAGTCCTTGCGGCAGGCATTGACTTCGGTCGCGACATACCGGCCCGGTTTCTGTATGTGCAAAGACAGAGTATCCACTATCAACAATCCAAAGACCCTTTCATCACCATATGAAATCCCCCGAAGAAGCCGCAAAAACGCCGGGGAAACGGGACGAATGCCATATCCCGAAATGGATTTTTATACTTTTTCTGATGACTTGGAGTCAACAAGAAAGGCCGGCGTTGCGTGCGGCAAACTGCAGACTTAGTCGTTACAGGACTTCGCAGGCAAAAATATTCGGACGGAAAGGCACCTCGGAAAATAAGGTCAGGCAGTGGCCAAGTCGCTCTCACCGCCTGAGCCCCTGTCACAGGATGATGAGCTCTTCAGTCGCAGTATTGAGGGATTCCAGCCCCTCAGAGGTCACGAGATAAGTGTTCTCCAACCCCACAATGCCTTCTCCCGGAATGATGAACTTGGGCTCGAAGGCGAAGGTCATGCCCTCCTCCAGGACCAGCTTCTGTCCCTGAGCCACAAAGGGGAATTCATCCACCTCGATGCCCAGCCCATGGGCCACAAAAGAGACCCTCGTGTCTCCATGCCCCATGAAGAACTCCGCCCATCCCGCCTCATCGACCCAGCGGCGGACCTCTTCATACAGCGCACCGGTCACCGCACCCGGCATCGCCCTCTCCCGGAACCTCCGGTGGATTTCCCGGATGATGCCGAACGCCTCCATGAGCCTTTCGGGGGGCTTTCCGATGGAGAAGTTGCGCGTCTGGTCGTTCAGGTATCCGTTATGGTTCATCATCGTGTCCACGCTGACGATCTCACCCGACTGGATGCGCCGCGTTCCCGGCCCCTGCCCGAAAGCGGGGCTCAACCCCTCGCCACCGGTCGGGGCATCGGCATACGAGGGGATCGCCGCTTCGGGCCCCGAAAGGACATGCCCGAAATACATGTCCATGTTGAAAGCCCTCAGTCGAATCAACCCGAGATGACCGGCCATCCTCGCTGTGCGCTCGAGCTCGATGCTCAATTCGAGCTCGCTCATCCCCTCCCTGAGAAGCCGGGGAACCGCATCCGCCACAGCTCGGGAAATGGTCGCAGCCCCGCGCATCATGTCAATCTCCCAGGGAGACTTGATCATCCGCACCTGCCGGATGAGGCCGCTCACATCGACGATCTGCTGCCTCGGAAACAGTTTTTCATCATAGAAAAAGAAGGCGCTCGTCGGCAGAACATCCAGCTCCATCCCGATTCGCTTCACGGACTCGGTTCCACATGCCTCAAATAGCACGCGGGGCAGATCCTTGACCGTTGAAAGCGGCACGACCGGACGGATCGGAGACTGTGTCTCCGCCCGCTGCACGTCCCGCTTGACCATGAAGGCTGGCTGCCCCTCTGCCGGAACGATGAGATGGGCATCCTGAACTGTCCCCGTGAAGTAAAACAGATCGGCATTCTGGCGAATGAGAGCCGCTTCGACGTCGCTTCTCCGGAGGAGTCTCTGCAGAGCGACGATACGTGCTGCGATCTCATCCATGGGAACCTGCAACATCATCTCTTCTCCTCAATCTACCCAAACTTGAATCAACCACAGCGCATCAAAAGAACGCTTCCAACCACTCCTTCCCGCCTTTCCCCCAAAGCTCCGAAGGCTCCAACCTCCTGCGAATATACTGGCATCTCTTTACCTTGCGAACGCCCTCAAATCAACACATGCCGCTCGTCTTTCAGCACTCCTCCAGGATCTCAATGATGCGAGAGAAGCATCCCCGAGGGATCAGTCGTTCTGCCAGGGCTTCAATGGCCCTTTGTCGAATCATCTCGGGAGAATCGAAAGAAGGACACGTGAGGGGGATGAATACAAAAAGCCGTTGAGGGATCCCTGATGCAGAAGGGTCCCCTCAACGGCTCGAACAGAGCTTGTGTATGTATTCTGGAACTATGGCTGAGCGTCAGAGGTCCCGTCCGGATTGGTGACAGTGGCCTCAGGGGTTTCTGCAGGAATCTCGGCGGGGACCGTCTTATCGGCGCCGATGCCGACCGATTCGATCCGGCTGACACTCAGCGAGAAGTCGAGCTTGAACTCCTCATACCGGGTCTCGTCAACCACTCGTTCCCGGCTTCTTTCAGGCTGGAGCAGTTCGTGATGCCCCCTTCTCCCTTCGATGCGGTCAAGGGACCGCACCAACTCAATCAACTGGCTGATCTGTTTGAGCAATTTTCCATTGTCAGCGGCTCCGAAATCTCTCAGTTCTTCCCTGTCCAGGACCAGACCATCGATTTCCGTTCCCTCGGCCCGCATCTTGCCAATTTTCTTAAGGATCTTATGAGCAAATTCCAGGATGTCTTCTTTCCTCACCTCATCCCTTGACTCCTGCAACTGGATGTTGCTCGCCTCCAGATGGAATTGAAACTGGAACATCTCTTCACGTTCTTCGCCCGTGAACGGGTCCACCGTCTTCACGAAAGACTGGAAAGAGAAATCCATTTTGAGGGTTTGGGAACGAACGTCCAAAACACCTCCGGTCGACAGGTTGCGAACCTGCTCGTCCTGGAAGGAGAAACTGAAGTCGAGCAGTTGGGCTTCCTCTCTCACGTAGCTGCGTTCCAGATCGAGCCCACTCTGTTGGAGAAGCTGCAGCGGTCTGGACAACCTGAACCGATCACCGCCCACCGCACCATCACCCACAGGATGACGCAGAACTCCCGAGACCAGAGGTTTGAGCACGCCGCCTCTCGTTCTCACGGGGTCTTTCAAAAGACTGTCACCACCAATCAGATTCTTCCAATCATACTTTCCCAAAGAAAACATTTCTGCACCTCCCGATCCGGAGTATTTCATCGAAAAATGAGCTCGGAGAGTCCTGATCTTTTTTCACCGATCTTGATAGCGTTTGCTGGTTAATATTTGTTTACGATATCGGTCGGCGGGAATCGGTACGTGAGCCCTTTCCTCTCGAGACTCCCGTCGCGAAAGGCGGGGGTGCAAAGCCGTTCCTCGTGGCCCTTCTGGCCACCCTAAACCATGAAAAGGGTCTGAGCCGGGCTGGTTCAACCTGAGACTTGAAACCTGAAACTTGAGACTTTTCGCAGCAGACGAATGCTTGCGATGCCAGATGAGAAAACTCAGGGGATGTTGGGCATGAGCGCCCACTTGATGTACCAGGTGGAATCTTCGGCGTTCTGGTCCAGGCAGACGATGCCTCCGTTCTGGAATTTGAAGATCATGGGCTTTTCGGCACCGACCACCAGCATCGATGCAAGCTTTTCCATGAAAGGCAGGTGGCCGACGAGCATCAGGCCGTCTTCACTCCTGAGCTTGCCGGCCCAGGGAGCCACTGCATCCAGAGGCTGAAGACCCTCAGCCGCATCCATCCCGCCTTCGGGCTCGAGAGCTGCCGCCATCAGGCTTGCGGTCTGTTCCGCGCGCTTCTTTCCACTGTGCAGGATCTTCACCACCCGAACCCCGTAACCCCTGGCCACCCCTGCAATGCGCTCCACCTGGGCGATACCATCGTGAGACAGACCCTGATCCGGGTCAACGTATTTGGGCAAGCTCTTTCCA
>CAZEOY010000330.1:0-4872 GCA_964513835.1 uncultured Syntrophobacteraceae bacterium | reverse complement strand
GGACACGTGGCGGAATCGCCCGGGCCCGTCCTGCGAGTCGTGGAGTAGCAGAAGTCCAGTCTATTCCTGCAGCTTGAATCACCCCAAAGGATGTTGACCGTGAAACCCATCTACCTGGATTACAACGCCACGACCCCCATCGACCCCAAAGTGGCAGATGCCATGCTGCCGTTCATCCGCGAGCATTTCGGGAATCCGTCGAGCAGTCATGCCTACGGAATGATCCCCCGGAAAGCGGTCGAAACGGCCAGGGAGCAGGTGGCCGCCCTCCTCGGCGCCCGGCCGCATGAGATCATTTTCAGCAGCGGCGGGTCGGAGTCCAACAACCACGCCATCATAGGCGCCGCCAGGGCCTATCGGACTGAAGGCAATCACATCATCATGTCTGCAGTGGAGCATCCCGCGGTGACAGAGGTGTGTGCCGCCCTGGAAAAGGAGGGATTTCGCACGACGGCTGTTCCCGTGGATGACGGCGGCAGAGTGCATCCCGAGGCGATTGAAGGGGCCATCTCACCGGAAACGATCCTCATCACCATCATGCATGCCAACAACGAGGTGGGGACGGTCAACCCGATTCGAGAGATTGCAGATCTCGCACATCGACGGGGCATTCTCATGCACACCGATGCGGCCCAGTCGGTGGGGAAGATCCCCGTGCGCGTCGATGAGCTCAATGTCGACCTGCTTTCGGTGGCAGGCCACAAACTCTACGCTCCTAAAGGCATTGGAGTCCTCTACGTGCGTGAGGGCATTCGGCTGGAGAAGCTGATCCACGGCGCGGGGCAGGAACGGGGATGGAGGGCCGGAACCGAGAACGTGATCCTGTCTGTAGGCCTCGGAGAAGCCTGCACTCTGATCGATGAAAATCTCGAAGCCTATCAGTCTCACATGGGAAGGATGAGGGACCTGCTGGAATCCGGGCTCCATCGCGTTTTCAGCGGCATCCGCATCCATGGGAGTGCGGCTCTGCGGCTGCCCAACACCTCGAGCGTTGGTTTCAAGGGCACGAAGGCCAATGAAGTCCTTGCGCAGTTGACCGGCGTGGCGGCATCGGCCGGAGCTGCATGTCACAGCGACCACGTGGCCGTATCACACGTGCTCAAAGCCATGGGGGTCCCCATCGAATTCGCCATGGGCACCCTCCGGTTTTCAGTGGGGCGCAACACGACGGAGGATGAAATCCATCAGGCCATCCAGGAACTGACCGGTGCGGCTGCGCTCAGATCATTGCGCCGTGATCCGTCCTGACGGGCTTTGTCGTTCGAGCATTCAGCCGCATCCCTTCCCGGCCGGAACCACCAGGATTCCATGCTCACGCGTCACCGGCGTTTATTCCAAGCTTCCTGACGCCCTGCACGCCCAGTGGCCAGTCACCGCGAAGCAGTTCCCCGCAACGGAAGTGACGAAAACAATGGGCGCCGCGCAGGGGGCAGGGAGCTCAACAACCGCTGAAAGGAATGCGTTTCCTCCGGCGTCAGCGGGAAAAGCTTCGTTGCTCACATTCACCGTGGTGGGAGCCCCCGAGTTATCAGGGCTAAGACCACACAGAAGGCATGTCACAGGGGGATTCCGTATCTATCAGCCTCCCTCCGCCTGGCGTATCAACGCCCGAAAAAGCCTTTGAGCTTATCGCCGATCTTTTTGCCACCCTGTCCCTTGGCGTCTTCTTTGACGCGATCCAGCAACCCCTTCCCATATTCCATGGCCAGTCCACTGTAATCGATAGTGTAGCTGGGACCTGAGCGAGGACCCTGGATTCTGACCGGAACGGTGACACCGGAGAGGTCGGCCAGCTCATGCCCCCCCTGCCCCTTGCTTGTGGCCACCACCGTGGGCTTCACCAGATAATCGATGCGATCGTTGCCGATGTCGATGTTGCCTTCGCCCGCAACGCGCAGCAGGGGCGACTTCATCGTGAGATCGTTGTTGTGCGCAACGCCATTCCTGATGATGAAAGTGGCTTTGAGCTCAGTAAAATCCGTTTTTTCGGCCTTGTTCTCGGCGACCATCTTCTGCCCGCGCAGTTCGCGGAGCTTGTTTTTCGCATCGCGCATCATGCCGACGAGGTCGATACCCCTGATGGAACCGTTGGTGATATAAAACGCGGCATTGCCGTTGAGGCCTTTTTTCAACTCGCTTTCCGCAGCCCCCTGTGTCTTCACATCGATGGTAATGTTCCCCGTTCCTTCAAACCGGTCATTGTCGGCGGCATCTTTGAGGAGCGGTCCCATGGCCACCCCCGAAAGTTTCTGTTTCACGCTGAAAGAGGGTGCCGACGCCGACTGAGCAGAAATCGCCCCATCCAAGCTGCCGCCATAGAGGTCTGCCGACAACGGATTCACATCCAGCCTGCCGTTTGCCACTTTGATATCCGCGCGCAGCTTCGAGCACCGGATGTTGGATGCCTTGAGCTGCCCGATGCGCAGGGTGCCATCCAGTGTGATGCCTTTAAGCCCCGAGAGGTCGATCGGCTTTTCTGGGCTCTTGCCAGCCGGTGTAGCGTCGCTCTTAACCTCGCCGGCGGTCTTTCCACCGCCTTTTGCTCCGGATTTCGCGGTGTAGCGGTCGACATCCAGTTTGTCCACTTGCACATCAAAGGTGTAGGCGGGGGAATCGAAACGAGCCACTCCCGCTTTTCCTTCAATACGGCTCTCATCCAACTGGGTCACGAATTCGATTCCAGCGGTTTCCTTGGCCAGATCCAGCCGGGCCGATCCTTCCATCCTGGCATCGGCGGGGCTCTTGGGAATCGACGGGTCGTTCACACTCACCGTGACGATGAATGGAGCGAGCTCATAGGTCTTTGACTCGATGCTGCCCGAAATCTTGGAGGCCAGGGTGGATTTCACCGAACGCCCGTCTCCTTCCAACTCCACTGCCGCCTCCATCTGACCCGTCGAAAACGACTTCTGCGACCCCTCAATCCCCGGAATCTTGACTTTCGCCGTCAGCTTCTGTTTGGCACTGTGAATGACCGCCTCCAGATGGACCCGGTCCCCGCTCACCTTCTCCCGGGACAAAACCAGCTCGGGAATATCCAGCTTCACCTCGAGGTCGCCCTCCTTCTGCTTGCCCTTCGCTGTGACGTTCAGCTTCGAAATACTCATCTCCGATGTTGCCGATTGGACATCGACGTTTCCCTTCACCGTTGCATCGAGATTGCTGATATCCCCAGCGCTGCCTTTGAGCCCCAGGTCGAAGTCCGTCAGGTTGATATGCTGTTTCTTTGATTCTACAAACATGTCAGTCTTCAGATCCACGGTCAGGTCCAGGGGCGGTTCATTGGCTTTGACGACAAAGGCCAGTTTGATCGGGCTTCGAGCACCCTCGCTGATCGGTCCCGTGTTGATGTTCATATTCGAAAGGGCGAGGCGTCTCCCGGTAACCTCATCGGTGTAATCGACAGAGGCTCCTTCAACTGCCACACCCGCAATTTCGACGGACAGCTCCCCTCCCCGGGTTTCGGCCGGTTTTGATGGAGCAGCCTTCTCGGTCGGAACCGGAACTGCCTCCTCGGCCGCCGGTTTGGCAGCGCCGGCCCCCGTCAGGTCGTCAAAATTGAACTTCCCCTCCTTGGATCGCACCACGTTGGCTGCAACGCCCTTGAGCTGCACTTTGTCAACCTCCACTCGCCTGGAGAGCAGAGGCATGAGCTTGAGAGAAACTCTCGCCCCGTCGGCCTGAACGAACACTTTGTCGCTCCCAGGTTCGGAGAGTGAAACCTTGGAGACCGCCATTCCCAGAGATGGAAAAAAGGACAGGTGAATGTCGCCTTCGAGCCGCAGGATCCGATCCGTCTTTTCCCTCACCGCATCTATAATCTGCTGTTTGTATTGGTTCGGATCGAAAGTCGCGACGAAATACCCGATGATCGCGGCGGAGATGACCACGATCAGCCCAAGCACAGCCAAAGTTACTTTGATGGCTTTACCCATTCCCCACTCCTTTCATTGCGGTTGGTGCGATGGTCCGAATTGATCCAGGCGGTTTGGCATCTGCCCCATGTCTCAAACACGACCGCTTGGTAGACAAATGCTTATGGTGACAAAACTCAGGCCGTTTGACGTCGGAGTCAACCTTTGTCAGGGCTCTCCAATGGTTCGGATTTCAGAATCAGCAGCCAGGAACTTTATGAGAAGCGGACCCTCCTTGACGGAATTCCCGAAACAGCACCCCATCAAGAGAATGATGCCCGTTTCAATGTCGTCACGGATCCGACTCCGTTTCGCCCTCCTCGAAGACCCGGCTCAGTGCTTCCTTCAGGTTCTGGAAGGAAAAGGGTTTGGGGATGCAACCCGCCAGTTCCGCCACTTCAAAATGCCGCATCACTTCGGCTTCACTGTAGCCGCTGGAAATGATGATCGGGATCTTCGGATCGACGGCCTTCAAGGCATGAAAGGTTTCCTCCCCGCTCATGCGGGGCATGGCGAGGTCCAGTACGACGAGATCGATGTCGTGCTTCTTCTCCCGCATGACCTCGACAGCTTCGACGCCGTCACAGGCGGTGAGTACTCTGAATCCCAGCATTTCGAACATCTGCCTGGCCACGGTCCGAACAGGCTCTTCATCATCCACCACCAGAATCGTCTTATCACCGATCCCCATACTTTGAGATGCAGCGCCCGCTCGGATACGCTGATCTCCCTCCTCCCGTATGGCAGGCAGCAGAATCCTGAACGTCGATCCTCGACCAGGCTCGGATCGAACCTCAATGGCGCCCTTGTGACCCCTCACAATCCCGAGGACCGCAGCCAGACCCAATCCTCGTCCCGTGAATTTCGTCGAGAAGAACGGATCGAAGACTTTCTGTCTGGTCGCTTCATCCATACCGCAGCCGGTATCGGCCACCTCAATTTCCACATAAGGCCCCTC
>CAZEOY010000329.1:0-4876 GCA_964513835.1 uncultured Syntrophobacteraceae bacterium | reverse complement strand
CGTAGGGGAACCTGCTTCCGAACAGCTTGACGGCAAGCAGGGCCACACCGTAGCGGGAGAGCGCACCGAGGCTTCCCCCGAGCATCACCAGAAGGATTTTCGTCATGCGTTCCGCCAACATCAGTCGGATCGAATACCTGTCTCCGATCGAGCTTCCAGTCTCACTTCTTCACGCGCGCTTGCAGGCCACACACCCTACAGTGGCTTGCATGAGTAGTTCAGCCGATCTATCGAACCACCACGACGGTACAGTGGGCATAGCTCAACACCCGCTTGGCCACGGAGCCAAGCAGCCACCGCTGCAGGAAGCTTTCCCCGCGATGCCCCATGACAATGGCATCCGCTGCCTCTTCGTTGGCCAGGTGCACGATCTGCTCGGCCGGATGCCCGACCCGCACGAGAAAATCAGCGTCAATGCCCATCGCCTGGGCCTGCTCTCTCATGCCCTTGAAGTGTTCCTCGTAAAAGGCCATGGCGTTCTCGAGGACCGCTTCCAGCTCCACCGCCACCGGAGGCTCAGGGGGGCGCGCCACCGAGAGCACAATCACCCGGGCCGTGTATTTTGCAGCCATATCGAGGCCAAGGGCATAGGCTTTTTCAGATTGTTTGGACCCATCATAGGCAACGAGCAATTTACCGATCATAGGACGGTTCTCCCTTCACGGTCGGCCCCGGATTGTCTGCGGTAACGGGACCTTGGGGTGCGATGGCGACGCCGGCCTTTTCCATCGGCGCCGCTTCCAAGAGATGCCGGGGCAGGTAGAAGGCATTGGCGATCAAGGTGGGTACGACGGCGCTGGCCACAACAGCGGCCACGAGAAAGGAATACTGGGTGGTGTCGATGATCCCGTGAGACAGCCCGAATAGGGCGGATATGCTTCCGAAAGTCAGGCCGGTGGACATGAGCAGCGTGGTGTACATGCCTTCTCTGCCGGTGCTGCGAAACAAGCGGGTTGCAGGGTAGACGGCAACGAGCTTGGCGGCCATCTTGGCCACCAGGAGAACCAGGAAGACGACAGGAGCCCCAATGAGTGCCGGGACGGAAACGAACGAGCCGGCACGGATGAAGTAGAAGGGCGTGAGCAGCCCGAAAGTGAGGGTCCGGAGTCTGCGGATGAGCTGGTGGTCTTTGCCGACGGTCCCGGCAAGGACCATCCCGATGAGGTAGGCGGGAAGGACCGCTTCGCTGTCGGCCCACGCGGCAAGGAAGCCCATGCCGAAAAGGCAGAGCAGCAGGTATTTCGCCTCTAGCTCCGACGGGCGTCCGCCGTAGCGTTTGAAGAAACGGGGAGTCAGGTAGGGCAGGACGGCAAAAACAACCACCCCCGCGCCCACAAAGATCCCCGTCTTGGTGGTGAACGGCGCAAAAATGAGTCCAAGGGCGAGCACCGTTCCCAGGTCCGTAATGAAGCAGGCGGCCAACAGTGTTTTCCCATAAGTGCTGGTGTTGAGCCCGAGCTCCAGCATCACGGCGTACACGACGGCGACGGAAGTCGTGGAGAGGGCCACGCCTGCCAGCCAGCTCGCCTGTGGGTCCCAATGCAGCACATAGTACGCCACGGCCGTGCACCCCAGGAAAGGGGCAAAGAAGCTTGCGAGGCCCACTGTGACCGCCTCTTTCCATTTTTCGCGGAAGACGACCGGATCCAGTTCGGCACCGGCAAGAAAAGTCAAAATGATCGCTCCGGTCCCCGAGAGGAACTTGATCCAGGACTCGTTGGCCCCAAGAAAAGCCCCGCCCACCAGCGCCCCAATGACCAGCTGGGCGACGGTCCCCACGACGATCTCCGAGAGGGCCGTGGCAATGCGGAGCCAGATGGAGAGCAGCGTGGCCAGGAGAGCCAACCCCAACCAAAGCGTCGCCAGGAGCCAGGTCTCTGTCATGATCCTCTCCTCCCTGCTGGACGATTATTCACACGAGACAGCGATACCGTGCACATCTTCAAACTCTAAGAGGGTGTCCAAAAGGTGCATCCTCTTTTTGTCACCCCCGAGAAGGCCGGGGGTCCAGAACCCTCATCAAACCTGGATTCCCGCCTTCGCGGGAATGACGAATTGGCAAAACTGAGGCCTTTTTCGACACGATCTAAGGGTTCTCCATCCTTTTCCGGGGGAACCTTGAATTCCTGGCGAAAGCAGAGACGCCGTCATCAGTGTTTCATAACAATGCTCGTCATGTAAATCGCTACTATGTCCATCACGTAAAGATTGGGGAGCGGTGACGATACCCCCCGGGGGGGAACGAGAAGTGAAAGGGAGTCAGGTGGACTGCGAACCGGGTGGGCCGAAGAGTGTGCTGTCCATTCCATTGAAGAAGCTCCTTTGTTCCACGGGCAGGAGCTTACTCTGGAGGGGCGGTCACCATCACACCTACCCCTTGGCTCGCTGCCTGAAGTAGGAGTCATCAACCTGCGTGCAGGTGGTTCCGGTGGACCCCATCACCTTTGAGGAATACAGTAACGTGAAAATCACCTTAGCATAGAGGCAAATCACAGACAAGTCGGCGAAACTACATGGACCCGAGGATTTGGTTGAGAAGCAAGGTGGAGAGCCCCAGGAAAGCCAGGAACCCTCCCACATCCGTGGCCATGGTCACAAAAACGCTGGATCCCAGGGCAGGATCCAGGTTCAGCCTGCGCAAAGTGATGGGAACCATGGCGCCGAACAATCCGGCCAGGATGAGGTTGGCCGTCATGGCCATCCAGAGGATGAGCGACAGCCAGATGTTGCCGTACCAGAAAAAGGCTATGCCGCCCATGACCAGCCCGCAGATCAAACCACTGAAGAGACCTACGCCGACTTGCTTCAGGAGGACTTTGGAGTTCCCCTTGAATTTGATCTCCCCCAAAGCCAGCGCCCGGACGACGACCGTAAGAGACTGGGTTCCCGCATTACCTCCGAGGCCGGCCACAATGGGCATGAGCGAAGCCAGCACCACAAACTGCGAGATCGTTTCCGAGAAACGGCTCACCGTGTAGGAGGCCAGAAGCGCCGTGCAAAGATTCACCAGCAGCCAGGGGACGCGCAGCTTGACCGAGTGGGGAAGCGGGGACGTGATCTTCTCATCGGTATCCAGATTGGCCAGGAGATACATGTCCTCCGTCGCCTCTTCGTTCATGACATCGAAAATGTCGTCGTAGGTGATGATTCCCACCAGGCGCAGGTCCTGATCCACCACCGGCATGGCCAGGAAGTCGTAGTGGGTCATCTCCTTGGTCACCTGCTCGATATCCTCGTCCACCCGGACCGAAATCACGTTGGTGTGCATGATCTCGCCAACCGTTTGATCCGGCTTTCCCATGATCAGGTCTTCCAGGGAGACGATCCCCGTGAGACGGCGGGAGAGGTCCACCACGTAGACGTAATAGATGGTCTCCTTCCGGGGAGCCTGAAGCCGCAGCTGGCTCAAGGCTTCGCGAATGGGAACGTCGGGGTGAAGGAAGGCGTAATCCGTCGTCATGTAGGCGCCGGCGCTGTCTTCCGGATACGTGATGAGCTTGAGGATGTTCTGGCGCTCAGCCTTCAGGAGTAGGGCCAAAAGCCTCTCCCGGGACTCTTCGTCCAACTCCTCTACGAGGTCTGCCCGGTCATCGGGGCTCATGAGGCTGATCAGCTGCTGCAGGATGGACCGAGGTAATTCTCTGAGGGTCTTTTTCTGAAACTCGAAGGGGACGAACTCAAAAGTGAAAAGCGCTTCACCAGGTCCAATCAACTCTATGAAATCAGCTACTTCCTTCGGACTGAGCTGAGCCAGCTGTTCGGCGGCATCTGCGGGATGGTACTCCTGGATGAAGTCCAGCAGAGGCTGTCTCTCTCCCCCTTGGATAGCATCTCGAAGCTTCTCAACCACGTGGTCTCCCGCCAGATTTGGCCGGGGGCAGGATCAACCGCCCTATCCCCGAGAGTGTATGGCAATGTCTCCCCATTGCCCTGTCCCAATCGTCTTCCCGATCTGGATACGCCATTTCGGATGATCTTCAATGAATTCCGCCCGCGACCGGCTTCCGAGAAAGTCCTGTTCTTCTAGCAGAAGCACGGGGGGTTTTCAACGCAATCCGCCCGGAGGAATAGGCAAGGAATGGCGGACCATCACGGGCATGATGCAGCTGAAGCCCTCAATGGGTAGCTCATGGGCTCTCGCAAGCTTTGGAAAGGTGAAAACGCCAGGCAAGCCGGCGAAGACAGCCGAGCTGCAGGGAGGTGGAAGGAGCGGGAAGGGGAGCGTGGGCGGCAGATCCCACGGCTCCATAAAGAAGCGGAGAGGGCAGGGTCTGGAGGCTTCGCCCCCTCCCGACATTCTGAGCTGTCAAATTTCTATCATGCTTTCCTGCAGCAGCTCAATATCCTCGATTTCTTCTTCCAGATAAGCTTTCAACTTCTTCTTCAGGCGACTCTCGATCTGGCGCACACGTTCCCGGCTGATCCCGAATCGATCGCCGATTTCCTGAAGCGTCATGGGGTCTTCGGTCAGGAGCCGCTTGTCGAAGATGACCGCTTCCTTGCCCTTGAGCTGGGCCCGAAACAGAACAAGCTTGTCATGCAGGATGGCTTTGGCTTCCCGGTCGGCTATCTGATCGTCCACAGGGAGGTCATCCGAAGGCAGGAAAGATTTGTGCGTGTCCTCGGAGTCTTCTTTCAGCGGACTGTCCAGGGAAATTTCCCAGCTGTTCAATCGCTGGTCCATCTCGATGATTTCAGACTCCTTGACATCCAGACGATGACTGAGGAGCTTGGGCGATGCTTCGATGCCCTGAGCCTCGAGCAATTCCTTTTCTTTGCGCAGATTGAAGAACAGCTTGCGCTGAGCCTGTGTGGTCCCGATCTTCACCAGTTTCCAGTTGTCCATGATGAACTTGATGATGTAGGCATTGATCCA
>CAZEOY010000328.1:4207-4898 GCA_964513835.1 uncultured Syntrophobacteraceae bacterium | reverse complement strand
TACTACGTGGGCTCGCTCTACAACGCCAACTCCCTCATCGACTGGTTCGTGGAGTCCGGGAGCGCAGGGATCAACGATGGAGGTATTCGTTAATAAGAGGCGCCAGTTCCATGAAGTTCCGGCCCACCGACCCGCTCTTCTCCCCTCCTCCACCAAACTGCACATCGATCTCTATTACCCTCTCCTGGCAGTAAGCCTTGAGAGAGGCTTTTGTCATGCTCCCGATGAGGAGCGCCCCGCTCTTTGCCCCCCATTCGAAGTGTGGGCCGTCCCCCCCGCTGTCTCCCATGACGATGATCTTCCGTGACGTGATCCCGAAGGAGCGCAGGGCAGCCTCGGTGTTCCTGGGTTTGTCCTGGATCTCCAGGAGCTCCAGAATCAAACCGGGATCCGACGGAAGGTTCTCAAAGCGAAGCATGGGGTGGGCGGAAAGTGCGGGAACCGTCGGCAGCAGCCCCTTTGCGAAGATACGCTGAAAGTACCCCACCATCCCCGTGGTGTTGACCATGAATAGGATATCGCGGGACCGGCACCATTCGATCCATTCTCCCAATCCCGGGTAAGTCTCGAAGGATGCATCCAGATATTCATCCATCTCTTCAGCCGAGATGGGGCGGGGGAGCATCTGCCGCATGCCTTGGACAGCCTCCCCCAATGGAATCACATTGGTCGTGTATCGGCGGAAGATGGT
>CAZEOY010000328.1:3398-4197 GCA_964513835.1 uncultured Syntrophobacteraceae bacterium | reverse complement strand
CTTTACTTCGGATCGCGCGAAAATGGGGGCGCTCCGCAGTCCGGGATGGCTGAAAGAGATGAAATCGAACGGGCCGCAGGGAGCCAGGCACTCGTTCCAATCCGAAGAGAGAATTGCCCGGTATTTTCGCATGATCCGCTCCAGTCCGGTGGTGTGTCACCTGGCCTCGAGCACCACGACGCTTCGGGGCGCCACCCGGTAGCGGGCTTTGGTGACGGCCGGCTGTTCAGGGGGCTCCAGTGCATCCTGGGGGCTGGCGAGCCAGGTGTCCACCGCTCGATGCCATCTGGCCCCCCGGAGCCGAGGGAGCTCCATTTCCACGAAATCGTCCGACATGTTCAGCATCACGTGCACGTCTTCCTCGCCTTCAGCCGCCGCACCCAGAGTGAACGCCAGGACCCGACCGTCGGGATCGTCCCAGGGCGGCCGGTTGAGCCTGGCGCCGTGCCACGAGACATCAGGGAATCGTCCACTCCTCCTCTTGTCTCCGGAGAGAAAGCGGTTTCTGGTGAGACAAGGATGCCGCTTGCGGAAGGCGATGAGCGCGCGCGTGAATCGGAGGACCTCCTTCTCCTTTTCCGGCAGGGTCCAGTCGAACCAGCTCAGCTCGTTATCCTGACAGTAGCCATTGTTGTTCCCTCGTTGAGTCCTGAGCACTTCGTCGCCCGCGAGAATCATGGGGACCCCTTTGCTCAGCATGAGAATCGCCATGAAGTTCCTGGCCTGCCGTCGGCGAAGCCCGAGGATTTTCAGATTCGCTGTGCCCCCTTCCGCACCATGGTTCCAGCTCAAGTTATCG